>JAYYUU010000092.1:0-5084 GCA_036343835.1 Candidatus Latescibacterota bacterium
CCAAATCGCGGGCGAGGATGCCGCTATTATACGGCCCGCCGATGGTCAGCTTCGTCCCCCGCTCGACGCACAGCGGCAAAAACTCGGGCAGCGCCGACTGCTCCAATAGCGTATAACGCCCCGCCAGCAGGATATAATCCAGATCAAAGCGCTCGACCATCCGCCCCGTCCGCTCCCACTCGTTCATCCCCATGCCAATGGCCTTGACCACCCCTTTGGCGCGCAATTCCACCGCCGCTTCAAGACCCTCGATAAAATCCTCATCCGGATGCTGGTCCTTGAGATCGCTATCGTGGACAAAGAGAATATCCACCGCCGCCAACCCCAATCTTTCCAGACTCGAATCGAGCGAGACTCGCACACCTTCTGCACTAAAGTCGAAGTCGTAGGCATAGCGCGGTATCCCGTCTTCACCATAGGGCTCTAGATCCCCCGGATTTTCGGGCCGCAATACCCGCGAGACCTTGGTCGAAATCGCAAACGAATCGCGCGGAAACTCACCGAGCACCCGCCCGTAGCGCACCTCGCTGCGCCCCTCGCCATAAAGCGGCGCGGTATCGAAATAGCGCACGCCCATTGCATAGGCCCGGCGAATGACCGCCAGCGCCTCCGTATAACCGCTGCCCTGGAAAATTCCCTCGGCCAGGATCATCCCCCCCAATGGCGCGCCCCCCAGCCCCAACCGCGTCACCTCCACACCCGTGTCGCCAATCGCCGCTTTTTCAAAAGGGTCCATAATCACGCCAATCCATACAGTCGTTCGGCATTGCCGGCGAGCAGTTTCGCCTGGTCCTCCTCCGGCCGCCCGCAGACGATCTCCCGCAATACCGCCGCCCACTCGCCCAGACTGGCTCCCATATTGCACACCGGCCAATCGCCGCCAAAGACCACCCGATCCGGCCCGAAGCTGTCCAGGCAATGGTTTACTGTCGGCGCCAGACTATCGGCGCTCCATCCTTCGGGCGCGCGGGCGATAATCCCCGAAATCTTGCAGACTACGTGCTCCCGCTCGCCCAGCGCGGCCATCTCGCGCTGCCATTGTTCCTTAGTATGACTAAAGGGATTGGCCGGATCGCATTCGGTGACACCGCTGACGATCTGCAGGTCGGCGTTGCCGCAGTGATCGACGATAAAGCAGGTGTCCAGACATTGATCCACCAGACCGACTGCGTCCCCGAGTTCACCCGGCCGCATACACAGATCGAAACTCAGGCCGACCTCGCCCAGATACTGCACGTCCGCGACGAAATCTTCCTGCAGGCACCGCCCTTGCTCGGCATCGGGCACGTGCAATACCAACCGCACACCCTTGATAAAATTACTGTCCTTAAAACGATCGATATACGCGCGGAAACCCTCCTCCCCCGGACTGCCCCCGATCACCATCCCGACCATCGGATTGTCGTCAGCCGCACACAGGCCAATCACAAATTCCACTTCCTCGACCCGCTGGGCGGGTGTGACATCGACTTCCATATAGACGGTCTTGGCGATATGCGCCCCATCGGCCGCCGCCAGATAGTCGCTCATCAGATGATTCTTGCGCAGCAGATCCATTCCGTCCCAATCCAGCCACGGCAGCGAAAATTGCGCCGTATCCCACAGGTGCTGATGCGTATCGACAATGGGTAGCATAGTCCTTCCTTCTATTTATTAGTTAAGGCTCGATGCGACACTCGTAGAGCTGAGCAAAGCCGCTTCGATCCGACGTAAAGACCACGTATTGCCCGTCCGGCGAGAAATGCGGATGCGGGTGCGTGTGTTGCGGCGCGTAGACCTCTACCGGTACGTCGTCATACGGGCAATGGTCGGTATTCCAGTGCCGTCCCTCATTGCTTGCATTCGACAGACAGAGCAACTGCGGCGCGCCGACGCCATCATTGGGATCAAATACCTGCAACCCAGTATCGGGGAAATTCGTATCCGCCACCATCCGCGAGCCATCCCGACTGACCATCGGGTGCCAGGCGTTGAAGGAGCAGATCTGGCGCTTGGCACCCGTGTCGATATCGACGCCGATCACCCCGTGCGGCCACCGCGTCGTCAGCAGCTCCCGCTTATGCGGATTCCAGGTCTCATGGACAATCCACTCGTTGCCCTCACGCGCATAGACCAGCCGATTGTCGCTCCCATCCCGATGCACCACCCACATCCGCTCGCAATACAGCCCGGCATAACGCAATAGCGAAGCGTCGTCTGGGTGAAATTCGGGATGCCCGATCGAATCCCGCTCTAAAATCACTTCTTGTGCGCCGGTACTGGTGTTGATCACCACAAAACGCGCGACCTCGCCCACCTGCACCGGCACTGCCCACCATTTATCGTCGTAGCTCAGCGCCGTCGTCCCCATCGCCACCTCGACCAGGCCCTTTTCGCGCATCTCCGCCATCGACGCCAACTGCTCTTCCTTACAGCTCTCGGTCTCCACCCGCCAGGCCCCGCTGCTATCGGTGAAGTAGATATGGCGGCCATCGTGCGAAGGCGTGAGCGAAAATTCGGCCAGGCCCGCATGCTCGGTCAGTTGCAACAACTGCCCCGAGTCGCGCAGTTCCAAAAAGAGCTCTGGACGCCCCGTGCGGTGCGACACAAAGACCAGGTGCTGCATCGCGTCGTCGTAGGCGGGAATATAATAGAAGGGATGGTGGTGGATCGATGCGTGGGCCGTGATCTGGCGTATCTCCACCCCCGTCTGTTCATCGCGATAGGTCCGCGACTCGGACGGATACAGCGCGCCCCGTCCCACCTAAGGCTGCGCGTAGTTGACCGCCATCATACCCTCGACGTCCAGCGGGTCGATGCCGTATTGTGCGGTGAGACTCTGCCGCAAAGGGGCATCTGCCGCCGCTTCATCAGCCAGGGGCAACACCACCCGCTGCCCCTCGTTCTCAGCCGAAAGGTCGCAGGCCAGTTGCATCGCCAGCGACACCAACGCGTCTTCGTCGTCGAACTCGCTCTTTTTAAGCCCGCGCACCGCCAGCGCGAAGTCGACGATATGGCTCATCGCCGAGGTGCCGTAGTCCTTGCGCATATTGGTATAGTCATCGGCGCGGAAGGGATTGGCATATTCGATTCGCCCCACGCTGGTGTCGGCATAACTCCGCGTCCAGCTAGTGCCGTCGTCTTCGTCTATCACATCGACGATCTCGTCGGCGACCGACTGAATCGTCTCCACCCCGTGCTCCGCGTCAATGCCCGCATCCGAGCACCGCCTGAGCTGCATTTTGCCCAACGTAAATCCCCCCTTACTCTCCCCGACTCCAGGATCCTGCGCCCGATAAAGTAGAGTCCCCCGCTCGCCCTGCCATTCGGTATACCCCGGCCGCGGATGCCGCCCCAACCACCCCTTGCCATTAGCCAGTTGATCGGCCACCATCTCGCCCCCGGGAAAACCAAAGTAATGCGCCTGGAAGTGCTCGCCCGAATGAAAGCGGTGCGGCATCGAGCGGAACGACGGCGTCTCCATCGCGTGCCCGATGGCCTGAGCCCACACCGGATGACCAAAGAAGCGCACCCAGCGCGAGTTGTTGTGATAGCCCGTGTGGTCGGCATAGCTGAAAATCCGGCCAATGCGCCCGAGAAAGCCGCTGGATTTGACCGTCTGCGCGTAGCGATCGCAGGCGAAGCGGAAGAAATTCTCCGCCACCCGTACCACCACCTCATTCTCTTGCGCCACGCGGATCATCTCCCGCGCCTGCGCCAGCAAACTGCACCAGGACGTCTCGCATTGATTGTGGATGCCATGGCTCGACAGATAGATCGAATACGCGTAGTGCGAGGGCACCGGCGTCACGACCAACGCTGCTTCGGCAATCCCATCTTTGACCATCTGCTGGACATCGCAATAGGCGCGGGCACTAAATTTTTCAGCGATCGAATCGCAGTGCTCCTGGACCGGGTCGACACAGGCCACCACTTCGACCCAATTTTTCAGCGCGGGCAATAGGGGCTGGTAAATCGTCTTAGAGCGATTGCCGGTGCCGATCAGGGCGATCTTTACCGGCTTATCGGGTTGCAGACTATCCATACCGATCCCTTATTTCTGCGCGCACTCGTATCCCAACTCTTGCAACCGCGTCCGAATCCCCACGATCTCTTCCGCCCCCAGATCGCGCAGTGGTCGTCGCATCTTTGGCGAGGGAAACTTGCCCAACAACCAGCGAGCGCACTTCATGCGCTGATGCGCACTCGACGACGGCTCGCCAAAGGCGTAGACGATGCGATTGAGCGGCTCGACCTGTCTTTGCGTTTCCTTGGCCCCGGCCAGATCGCCATCCAACGCCCGATGCACCAATTCGACGATCAACTCGGGCACAAAACCCGCAAAACCCACCAGCGCCCCATCGGCCGCCTCCAGTAAGGTCGGCAGCAAAAATTCATCGTGGCAGGTGATAATAGGCACATCGGCGTTGACCTTTTTCAATTCCTGATAGTCGAAGAGCCAGCGGCTCATCTCGCGTGTGCCCATCTTGATGCACTTGACCTCGGAGATCTGCACCATCGCCTTCATCTCGTCGAGCGAGTATCCAGCCCGGGTCCAGGCCGGATACTGGTGCACCACGATATCGACCCCGGCCGAGGCCACGTCCTCGAAGAAGCCCACCGCTGTCCGCGCCGAGCGCCCGAAGCGCAGCCAGTGGTGCGGCGGCATCAGCAAGATCGCATCGGCCCCGGCCTCTTTCGCCGCCAGCGCGTGGTCAATCCCCTCCAGGCTGCCCTCCGCCGACACACCGCTGATCGTCTTTATATCGTGCCCCCACGCCTCGACCGTCGCGGCGACGATCTGCGTGACGCGATTACGCTCTGCAAAGCGCAGCGACATAATCTCACCGGTGTGGCCATTGCAGACGAGCCCCTTAATGCCTTCTGCGGAAGCCAGTTCGGCGATGTAGGTCTGCAGGCCGTCTTCGTCGATCGACTCGTCGGCGTAGAAAGGGCACAGCGTCGCGGGGAAGACACCCGCCCAAGGATGCTCCCGCCAGTTGCCCATGGGCATAATAGCTCCTTTGTACAAATTGAATGTGCGGAATAATTAACGGTCGTAGACCAGGCGGGTCAAGCACTTCAGGAGCTCTGCTGCAAGAGGG
>JAYYUU010000093.1:0-5215 GCA_036343835.1 Candidatus Latescibacterota bacterium
TGCTCAGCGGCAATATCGCCGTCAACCCGCGCAAAACCAGCCAGCGCGATCTCGAAACTATATTCCAAAAAGCAATCTAGGAGGTACCCCATGGCCCCACCCCGCATGTTCCGCATCCGGCAAAAATTCGAGGCCCCCACCGTCGAGGATATTCCCGCCGCCGTCCGCGCCGAAGTCCAGCGCCTCGACCTCGGCCCCAAAATCAACTCCGGCGAATCGGTCGCCATTTCAGTCGGTAGCCGCGGCATTGCCAATATCGCGCTGATTATTAAGAGCCTGGTCGAAGAGCTCAACGCGCTCGGTCTCGAGCCCTTCCTGGTCCCGGCGATGGGCAGCCACGGCGGTGGAATCGCCGAGGCGCAACAGGCCATTATCGAGGGCTATGGCGTCACCGAGGAATACGCCGGTGCGCCGATCAAGGCCTCAATGGAAACCGTACAGGTCGGCGCAACCGCAGACGGCGTCCCCGTATTCTTCGACAAACACGCCTTCGAGGCCGACCACGTGGCCGTCGTCGGGCGCATCAAGCCGCACACCGATTTCGTCGGCGAGATCGAGAGCGGCTTGCACAAGATGATGCTCATCGGCTTAGGGAAACACAAAGGCGCCGCCCTCTACCACCAGGCCATCGTCCACCATAGCTTCGACCGCATCATCCGCTCGGTCGGCCAGACCGTCATCGATAAGTGCGGCGTGCTGCTGGGGCTAGGATTGGTCGAAAACCAGTACGACAAGACCGCGCTGATCAAGGGCGTGGGCGCCGGCGAATTCGCGGAGCGCGAGAAGGAGCTGCTGATTCTGGCCAAGAAGTGGATGCCGCGGCTGCCCTTCGACCAGGTCGACCTTTTAATCGTCGACGAGATCGGCAAAAACATCTCCGGCGCCGGCATGGACACCAATGTCGTCGGCCGCAAATTCCACGACAATCACGCCGCCGAGAAAGAATACCCCAAGGTCACCCGCATCCTGGTCCGCGGCTTGACCGAGGAAACCCACGGCAATGCCTCGGGGATCGGCACCGCCGAATACGCGCACCAGCGCGCCATCGAGGAGATGGACCGCGAGATCACCTATATCAACTGCATGACCGGCAACCACCCCTCCGGTGCGCATATCCCGCTCTACTTCGACACCGATCGGATCTGCATCGACAGGGCGTTGGAGACCGTCGGTTTGGTCGAGCCCGAAAACGCCAAGGTCCTGCGCATCCACAATACGCTGAAATTGGGCGAGCTGCTGGTTTCGGAAGCCTATCTGCCCGAAGTCGAAAAACGCGAGGATTTAGAGATCGTCGGTGAGGCGCAAGAGATGGCATTCGACGCCAACGACGATTTGCCGCTCACATTCTGAGGGGAAACTGATAATGCGGAAAAGCCGGCTCCACACGGGGCCGGCTGCTCTATTAGAGCACCAGCATTTCGGCCGCAGGATCTGGGTCGGGCGCGATATCCGTAAAGGCGATCGACAGCGTAAAAGCCGTCTCGTCATAGGCGTCGACCCAGTGCGGCGCCCGGCAAGGGCTCCACACCGCGTCGCCCGGACCGAGTTCGCACGTCAGGATATCCTCGTCCGCCAACTCCTCCGGCCGAACCATCGCCTCCCGCCCTTGATCCGCTACTTCATCGGGACACCAGCGCAACGGATCTTTCAAACTGTGAAACCGCTTGCGCCCGTAGAGCTGGACGATCAGCACGCTCGACGGATCCCAGTGGTAATTGGTCGAGCAGCCGGGACCGCTCAAAAATAGGATCGGATAGACCTTTTGCCAGCTTAGGCCCTGCTCCCGCCACAAGACGGTAAGCGGCAGGTAGACCTGCTCAACCACTGTAGCTAATGCCCCGTTCCCCTCGCAGAGCGAGCCCAGTTCAAATAGCGAAAGGTGAATGGGCGCACAGACAGCTTCCTCGAGGGGCAAGGCCTTGAAATCGACCTCGACATCCTCCAGACTTTGCGCCAACCGGTCCCCGCGCCTCCCTCGCGCGATCCGCGTCTGGGGATGGTTGCGAGCTTCCTCAACAACCTGTGACAGATCGGGCGGAGTCAGTGCAAAGGGAAACACTTCACCGCCTGTGCCGTGAGCAACCTTCCCTGTCAGTACTTCCCGCAACACCGCGAAATCATCAACGCTTTCCACGAATCAGACCGCCCCCTGGAGATAGTTGTCGCCCCCAGGTTGGCGCATGACATAGCGACCCCCATCGCCGCGCCTGTATCCGGAGGTCGAGTAGTTGCTGCCAGCCAGCCACTCCAGTAACCGGGCGAGCAACTGCCCCTTGATCCCCGCCGTCGCTGAATCCGTCCACAAATTGTACAGTTCATCGGGATCCTGGTTCAGATCGTATAATTCCCCCACCTCCTGGCCGACATAATAGACCAGCTTCCACTCGCGGCTGCGGATCATCACCAGATAATTATCCTCGTCGAAAACGAACTCCCGCCCCTCAGTATCCTCGCCCCGCATATACGGCCCCAGCGACCACCCCTCAAAATACTCCGGCACCTCCACCCCGGCCACCTCCAATACCGTCGGCCCGATATCCATCAACGACACCAACTCGTCGACCCGAGCGGGGTTGTCCACCGTGCCCGGATGCCGCACGATCAGCGGCACGTGCACCACTGGATCGTACATCAGCCACTTGTAAACCAGATCGTGATCGCCCAATAACTCACCGTGGTCCGAGCAGAAGACCAGTACGCTGTCCTCCAACCATCCCCTTTCCTCTAAAGCGTCCAGCACCTCGCCGAGTTTCTCATCCACCGTGCTGATATTGCCGTAGTAGTGCCGCTTCATCCGCGCAATATCTTCATCATTGGCCCGGGTAATATCGATCTGCGCCTCGTTGTCGACCTCCGCCTGGAACTGCTGCCGCGCCCGGTGTTGCGGCGGCTTGCCGTCCAGTTCGCCATCCCGACGCACCCGCTCGGGCATCGCCTTCCCCTCGTAGAGGTCCAGATGCCTCGGCAGCGGATCCCAAGGCTCGTGCGGCCCCGTAAAGCCCACCTGCAAAAAGACCGGCTTCTCACCCCCATAACTGCGGATCCACGCGGTGGCCGCGTCGCCGATAAAAACATCGCTGTGGAAGCGCTCCTCCAGATGCCAGGGCACCCCCTGGTATTTGTCGAGCCAATCGGGATCGGTGCACTGGCGGTTGTTGGGCCGTTCCTGCCCGTGATGGGTCAGAAAGCGACCCCAGTCGTCGTCGGCACCGCCGCTTTGCCGGGTTTTATTGGTCGGATTTTCCACCACCACCCGCTCGTGAAAACCGCCCGCCATATCGCGGGGGCTAAAGTGCATCTTGCCAATATTGGCGCAAAAATAACCCGCCTCATTGAGATCCTGCACCCAGTTGCGGTGTGTGCCCCAGCGGTTAAAACTGTAGACCCCGGTCGTATGCGGATACATCCCGGTGAAAATCGCCGCCCGCGAGGCAATGCAGGTCGCCCCCGGACAATAGGCCTGGCAAAAGGAGATCCCCTCGGAGGCCAGGCGATCCATATGCGGCGTCACCATATAGTCGCACCCCCAGGCGCCGATCGTGTCGCAGCGCTGCTGATCGGTCATGATCAGGATGATATGAGGTTTTTTTTGCGACATAATCCCCGTTCCCTTATATAGGTAGACACTGGCCATAGTCTAGCGATTTTGCCGCCTGAGCGCACCCCTTTTCCACCGGGACCAACCCGCCCTATTGCCATTCATTCGCAATGGCCATACTTTCAAATTCACTCATCTCAATCCGATACCTGCTATGCCCAACACCCATGAATACATCGGCATGCCCCGCGACGGAATCGACACGCCTGTGCTACTGGTCGATCTCGACGCGCTCGAACACAATATCGCCAAACTCGCCGACCACTTCCGCGCCGCGGGCAAAAACCTGCGCCCCCATACCAAGTCGCACAAAGCCCCGGCCATCGCCCGGCTCCAACTCGACGCCGGCGCCCGCGGCATCACCTGCGCCAAAGTCGGCGAGGCCGCAGCCATGGCCGACGCCGGCATCCAGGATATCCTCATTGCCAACGAAGTCATCGGCCGCCGCAAAATCGAGCGCCTGATGACCCTGGCCACCCGCTGCGATATCATGGTCGCCGTCGACCATTCGCAAAACCTCGCCGACCTCGACGACGCCGCCCAAGCGCACAAAGTCCGCCCCCGGGTCCTCGTCGAAGTCAATATCGGCCACAACCGCTGCGGCGTCGCGCCCACCGCCGCCGTCGACCTGGCCCGCGCGGCATCCCAGGCCGAAAACCTGCGCTTCCGCGGCCTGATGGGCTACGAAGGCCACGTCATCGACCTCGAAGACAAAGAAGCCCGCGAAGACGGCGCCCGCGAATGCATCCAGCGCCTCGTCGACACCCGTGCCGCCGTAGAAAACGCCGGCCTCGACTGCGATATCTGCAGCGCCTCGGGCACCGGCGACTACTATATCAGCACCACCTTCTCAGGTATTACCGAAGTCCAGGCCGGCTCTTATGCACTAATGGACGCCGCCTATGGTCAACTTAATCTGGGCTTCAAAAACGCCCTCAGCGTGCTGACCACCGTCACCAGCCGCCCCGCACCCGCACAGGTCATCACCGACGCCGGACTCAAAAGCCTGACCCCCGAGCACGGTTTTCCCCCCGTCAAAGACCGTCCCGACCTAGCATGCCACGCGCTCTCCGAAGAGCACGGCCGCCTCAAAACCGTCGCCGGTCCCTGCACCGATCTCCAACCCGGCGACCTGCTCGAATTCATCCCCGGCCACGGCTGCACCACCGTCAACCTCCACGACCACCTCTACGCCGTCCGCGACGGCCGCTTGGAGGCCATCTGGGAGATCGCCGGCCGGGGCAAAGTCCGCTAATTATTGCAACAATCCAACTATGGCAAAGGAATAACTAATATGGCAAGCGTACAAGCCGCGGTAATGGTAGAGCCAGGCCAGATCGAACTCCGCGAATTCGACCGACCCCAAATCGGCGCAGACGAGCTCTTGCTCAAAATCGTAAGCACCGGCATCTGCGGCAGCGACAAGCATATGTACGCCGGGCATATGGGGCTGCAGTTCCCGGTCATTCCCGGGCACGAGCTGGTCGGCACCATCGAAGAGTTGGGCTCGGAAGCGATGGACCACATGGCGGTCATAGGCGGTCCGGTCAAAGAAGGCGACCGCATCACCACCACCCCCAGTTCCACCAACTGCGGCCGCTGCTACTACTGCCTGCA
>JAYYUU010000094.1:0-5159 GCA_036343835.1 Candidatus Latescibacterota bacterium
CACTGGGAAAGAAATTCAGCGTCACCGGCTCGTCGAGTTTGCGGCCCCGCAACAGGTCCACAGCATAGACCGGACCGCCTTCGCTATCGGGCGGCAGCTCATCCTCGCCCAAGCTATAAAGGATCGCCAGCTGACCCGGTCTCGCCGCCCGATCGGTCACATTGAGCATCAATTGCGGATCCGGGCTGCGCACATTGCCCCCCATCCCATCCATCCACTGCAAGACCACCATCAGCGAGCGTTCGCCCTCGTTGCCACCCCAGTCAAAACCCGCGACTTTGATATCGACCAGGCGTTCGCCCTGCTGGCTGGGCGGATGGGCGAAATTGACCCGATAGGTCCCGTCTTTAAGCGCTTCGACTTCCTGCGCCACGGCGTCGATTGCGACCGTGGGATCTGCGCGCAATTCCTCGCTGGCGACGATGCGCAATTCCACCAACTCGCTAAAGACGGGATGGCGACCAACCTCGAGCACGAACTCGGGAGGCACCTGATCCTGCTGAATTAACACTGTCATTTCAGCCGAGGTCTGATTGCCCTGGGGATCCTTCGCCGTCAACCGCAGCACGCGGCTCCCGGTCTGACCCGCCGGCACCGACACGAAGAGCCGGTCGCCCTCAACGCGGGCGACGATGCCCGGCTCGGCTTCGACTTCCCAGGTCAATTCTTCCGCCGGGGTATCGGGGTCGGCGGCGAAGGGCGACAATCCGATCTGCTCCTCGTCGCTGCCCGCTTCGAGAATAACCTGCGGCAGAGCAGATATATCGGGTGCTGAACCACCCTGGACCACGACGACTTCGAACCCCGCCAACGCGGTATTGCCCGCCGGGTCGCGCACCAGCAACTGGATCTGGTCGACGCCGGTCTCGGTGCTCCCGGCCGTCAGCGTGACCACCCGCGTATCCAGGGCGACATCCACACCCACCAACTGCTGACCGCTGACCGACCAGATGAGATCTGCGTCGGCATCGTCGTCGACGACGAACTCTTCGAGATCGATCGACTCGTCGACCTGACCCAACTAGAGCTGCAGCCGTGGCAAAACTCGGATCTGCGGCGATAGACCCAAACCCTTGACGATCACCCGCAAGCGGGCCAACCGCTGGCGACCCGTCACATCGGTCGCGGTAAATTCGACCAGGTCGGTGCCAAGAAACTCCGGGTCGCCGAGACAGAGAAGCACCCGGGTCGTCTGCGGGTCGACCACTACGTCGATCCTAGTGGAGGGCACCGATCGCCACACCAGAGCCGGGACCGGGCCACCGTCGGCACCGACGGCAAAGTCCGCAAGCACCAAGCTGGAATCCACCTGCCCGGGAAAGAGTGCGATCTCGGGCAGGAGCAGTAATTCAAATAAGGGCGGCAAACCCACCATAAGCAAGGCCGTGGTCTCCTGGCCGGCGGTGTCCCTGACCCGCAAGACCACCTGGGTGACCGTGGGCGGATCGGCAGCAGCGGGGTCGCGGCTCAGCTTTAGCTCGTGGGTGACCGGGTCGAGTTCGGCAATGATCCCCGGTTCGGTCTCCACTTCCCATAATAACTCGCGTTCGGTATCCCGATCGTCAAAGGCGAACTGATCTAAATCGAGCGCGACCTCGGCCTTGAGGCTATCGAGACTCACCGCACGGAATTCGGCGACCTGGGGCGGATCTCCGTCAGCCGCTAGTAACACCGGTATTTCGGCTGGACCTCGTCCACCATTCAGATCGGAGGCCACCAAGCCCAGCGATGCCGGTTTAACGAAATTTTCTCCCGCCCGCAGCGCGAGCTGCCGGGTCGCGGGATCAAATTGGGTCTCCAAGCCCAACGAGGGGAAAATATCCCAGATGATACTCGCATCCGGGTCATCCGGATCGGCCACCAGGTCGTCGAGGGCCAAGACGCGGTCCTCACCCGGTTTTAAGCCGATCACCCCCGGCGCGAAAATCCGCGGCCCCTTGTCGTCGTCGGGGCCGAGGACGCTGGCCTTTATATCGGCCTGATCCTGGTTGCCATCGGGGTCGGTTACCGTCAGGCGTACCTTGCTCGCGCCGGAGAAGCCGCTCGCGCCGCTGATCAATAGCTGACCATCCTCGACCAGCGCGGCCAAACCGCTGTCGGCGAGGGCTTCCCAGATCAATTCTTCCGCCGGACTGTCGTCCACCGCCAATTCGGCGAGCATCAACTCAGCGGCCTGGCCACCCAGGAAGCGCTGCTCGGACAGGGGTGCGATTTTGGGGCCAACCATCTCGCCCGATCCCAATACCACCGCCACCTGCCGGGTTGCGGCCACGGCGCCGGAGGTGTCCTGCGCCGTGATCTGCACGATGCCGCGACCGGCGGATTCACCGCTGATGATGAGTTGTCCGTCGACGATCTCGGCGCTGACCCCACCCTCGAGTTGGAGAAATACCTGCATTGTCGAGACGTCGTCGTCGCGATCGGAAAACAAGTCGGTCAGCGGGATGGCGATGCCCTCCGCCCCCTCGGCGGGGTAGATCGGCGGCACCTGCATCGACTCCGGCGGATCGTTGACCGGCGTGACTTCAACCACCGCCGCTACCGTGTCGCGCAACCCGGTTGGATCGTCCACGAAGAAGAAGACGGCCTCGCTGCCAAAGAAATCAGGCGTCGCTGCAAGCCTTACCACGTGGCTGGCTGCAGCCACCTCGACCGAGACATCGACGCCCGCGGAGGTGGTCCAGACCAGTTCGTTGCGGGCGTGGTCTACATCGGCGACAAAAGCGTCCAGATCCAGCTGCTCATTGGTGGTATCTTCGGCAAAGCGCAAGGTGTCGGGGAAGCCGCTGATTTTGGGACGCGCCAGGATCGTGACATTGATGGTGTCAGCAGCCGTTAACCCCTCGTTGAGTTCAAGGGCGGTAAAGATCATCTTCCGCTTGCCCATCAACCCCGCATCCGGCGTCATAATCACTTCGTTATTGGCCGCATTGATTGCGGTTTCGATCTCGCTCAAGCGGGAGTGATTCCACAGCACGCTGACCCCCGTGGTATCGACAAAGGCGTCGAGATCAAATACCAGCTGCGTTTCGCCCTCGATAAGGGTCAGATCGGGCAAGGGCGGCGAGATGCGGAATCCCGTCACCCGCACCACGGCCTCGCCCAGCGGATCGACAAAGCGCTGTTCAATGCCAGGAGCGTCGAGGCGAACGTAGTGGGACACGCGATTGTGGCCGCGTTCCTCAATGCGGATCGAGGTCGTCTCGCCGATGCTGCGCCGCGCTACTTCGAGCTGAAAACGCGCCACCACCCCAAATCCCGTGGCCGAATTGCGCGATACACCGCCGGAGGCCTCGGTATAACTGAGGATGGTCTCACCCGCCAACTCCTCGATCGCGTTGACCAGGGGGATCCCCCCGAGAAAGTCGGTCGCGGCAAAGGGCAGGGCTTGTCCGGTTTCGTCCGAACCGGCCGGCACCAATGTGAATACGGCGCTGTCGTAGGACAGGAAAAAACTATAACCCGTCAACTCTTCGCCGCTGGCATCAATAAAAACTTCCATCTCGATGACCTGCCCCAATTCGACCGTAAACTGGCGCTCGCCACCGGCCTGCCGCACCTCTATAATGGCGGCTTGCGCGCCGACGGCCAGAGCGCAGAGCGCCAGCGCAAATATTTTGCTATAGACGCGCATCATCTCGCCAACACCATGCGTTTGGCCACACTGCGATTTCCGCTCAGCAAGCGGTAGATATAGATCCCGCTGGCAACGGGTCGACCCTGCTGGTCCAGACCGCGCCAGTGCAGGCGATGCGCACCGGGCGCCAGTGCGCCATTCCACAACACGGCGACGCGCTGACCGAGGGCATCAAAAATTTCAAGACGCACCGCACCAATGCCGGTGGGCACCGCGAAATCGATCGCGGTTTCCGGGTTAAAGGGATTGGGATAATTCTGTTGCAGTGCAAAGGCCAGCGGCGTGCTCTGCACATTGTGATCAATCGCCGCAGCGATGGCGCGATATTCAGCATCGACGAAAATGGCACGGTGCAGCACTGGCATTCCCGCTCCGTCGCGACGGGCTTGCAGCCGCCATCTAAACAGCGTCGCCAAATCCCGCAGATCCCCATCGCGCCCCAGGATGGTCGCGCCGACTCGCAGGTGGTTATTGTCGCGGCGCTCGGCCGACATCAACTCTCGCCCCGTGGCAATATCGATGCCGACCCACTGCCATTGCGCTGGATCGTATTCGAGCTCCAACTCATAGGCCCTCATCCCCGTCAGACCATCACCTATAATATTGAACTCAACCGTCTCGCCCGCGGCCACGGCACCAGCCGGACCCACCCATTGCACGCGCTGGTCGCCAGTGGCTACCGCCTTGTAGACGGGCACGGGTCCGCGGCGGCGAAAATTGGCACCGACCAGCGATAGATCCTGGATATTGACCTTGTCGTCGCCGGTGATATCGGCACGCTCGCCAGCGCTGCCGCCGATCACGTCGAGACCAAAAAAGGCCGCCACAAAATCCCAATCGGCCAATGTCACTTCGTTGTCCTGGGTGCTGGAACCGTCCACCTCGAGATAACCCGTCACATCGCCACCGAGCATCCGCGGCCTGTCGCCGCTGCCCGGACTCGCCAGCTGGGCACCCTCGACCACTTGCGCCGGGAAGAGCTCGAGCCCGGGAATCCAGGCCTCGAGATAACCGCTCAAATGCGCGTGGAGATCCCAGCGCCCCGTGGGCACTTCCGCCAAGACAAAGCTGCCATCGGCCTGGACTGGGACCTGTACCCCTTCTTTGCCCGGATCGCCGTCGTTGGCGATGGCGAATACCTCGTCGGTAAAAGTCGCGTAATCGCCCCAGCGCCTGAGGGAAAAATCCACCTGGGCGCTCATATCCTGACGGCCCTCCAGCGCGATGGTGCCCATCACCGTGGCGCGGCCAGCGACCAGTTCGCCGGCGGATGCCAGCCCGGTCGTCAATTCGGCTACGGCTTGACCGTCGAGTTCGAGCCGCGAGGCCTGCCCGGTCGTGGTTTCGACCTCCAGCTCGATGCCGACCGGTCCCTCCACATCGAGCGAGCGCAACTGAAAGGTCGCCAATACTCGGTCCGACCCCAGACCCGCAATTTCGTTGACCGTGGGCTCAAAATAACCCATGCTCAACCGCAGCACTCCCGCTCCATCTTCCTCGGCGTCGTTGGTGACCAGCTTGG
>JAYYUU010000095.1:0-5418 GCA_036343835.1 Candidatus Latescibacterota bacterium
CTGCAGCAGAATTATCCCAATCCGTTTAACGCCAGCACGCTGATTGGCTTTTCCCTGGCCGTCCCGTCCCGGGTTGCGCTCGACGTCTACGATCTGTTGGGGCAGCACGTCGCCACGATCGTAAATCGGGACCTGCCCGCCGGGCAGCATCGCTTCACCTGGCGGCCGGACCAGCTGGCCAGTGGGGTATATTTCTACCGCATAGCGGCGGGTTCTTTCGTCGCGACCAGAAAACTCCTGCTCCTGCAATAGGATCAAATGAGCCCCGGGCGGCATTATCGACGCAGCCGCTGCCACCCTCGTCGCATTGCTCATATCGAATACAGCGGGCAGCAAGCGCAACCCATTTGTGGGTTAGACCGGCATCGTGCGCCCGGTCTGCTGGCGGCCGTAGTCGGCCCATTCCCTATTCGGGGCGCCCATCATCTTCACGCCCAGCACATCGAGCGAGTAGTCGACCCGTTGCTCGGTCGTCATATTGGGGTCGTTCCAGCTCGAATAGAAGCAGATGCCCTGCCGGTCGAGCGCGGCTTTGATCGCGTCGCGGGCGTCGTCCATGACCTGCGGATAGGGCGGATCGTGCGCGTCGGGGTGTCCGAACGACATGCCCATATCGCCCGGGCCCCACTCGGCGAAGCCGATGCCGGGGACTGAGGCGATGGCGTCGACATTGGGGAGACAGTGTCGGTCTTCAATCTTTAAGCCGAGCAGCAACTCCCCGTCGGGGTTGAGTGGCCAGGGGTCGGCGGCCTGGGCGTAGGCGGCGGGGGACAGCCCCCAGATGGTGCAGGCCGGTCCCTGCCCGCCCGCTCCTCGCAAGCCTTCGCCGATAATTGCTCGACCGCGCGTTTGGAAGGGATAGCGGGTGATCTGCACAAAGGCCTTGACCGATTCGGCGCTGCGGGTGTGGGTGTGGAGAATGCCGTGGATGCCCGTGGTCAGCGCGTGGCGCGCCTGCCAGGCGTTGTAGCGGACTTCATCGGGCGAGATCGCATTGGCGGGCAGGGTGCAGACGACGGTTGGGGTCGGGTGGCCGCTGGCGGTGGGGCCGCCATCTTTGAGGCCGCGCATGTATTCGGTTAGCCCGAGGGTGTCAAAGGGGCGGTGCTCGAAGTCGATAAGCAGCATATCCGCCCAGGTCTTGGCGTCTTGTTGGCCCGCCGCATAGCTCAGGGCGGTGGGGTGGGTTAGGTAGATCGGTTGCCCCTGTGCGAGAAGTTCGATGCACTTGTTGATCCTTGCCATTTCCGCTGCCCTTTCGGTGGGTATAATCCGCTGCTACCAAGAATGCGATTGGTTAAAGACTGGCTGCTAATAGATATTTGTAACTGCGTTCTCCGGCCCGTGGTGACGAGCGGTGGGCACCTTGTGCTCCTTGCACCAGTCCGCGAGCGGATTGGCCCCGCCATTGGGCTGAAAGCCCTTGCCGTCGTCGTATTGCTCGCCGACCAGAAAGCGCTCCAGTGGCGTCAACTTCTCGACGAATGCCTCGCTCTGACGGCGGGAATCCATCGGCGTGACCCAGCGATAGCCATAGCCGATCATGATGCCCTTGCGGATGTGGTCGGAGAGATTGACCGCCCCTGCGTGCCAGGTGCTGAGGCGCACTTCAGCCCAATCCGCGGAATGCTATAATGCCCCAGCGTCATCATCGCCTTTCATCGGTATATAAAGAATAACTAGCGCAATTGACGTCTCGAATGGTTTCGCCCATCATAGTTAGCCCAATCCTAATATAGGAGATCCGTCTGATGATGACCCTCGGATTTGTAAGCGCCATCCTTCCCGACCTATCTCTCGAGGAGGTCCTGGGCTTCGCCGCGTCGGCAGGCTTTGCTTGCGTTGAACTGATGTGCTGGCCCGTGGGCAAGGCAGAACGCCGCTACGCCGGGGTCACGCATATTGACGTTGTAGGCTTTGACAAAGAGGATGCTGAGAAAGTCAGCGCTCAGGTCTCCGCCGCTGGTGTCGCCATCAGCGGTCTGGGCTACTATCCCAACCCGCTCGCACCGGACCGGGACGAAGCCCAGGTCTATATCGACCACCTGCAGCAGGTCATTGTGGCGGCCAAAACGCTGGGCGTCGGCGTGGTAAACACTTTTATCGGCCGCGATTGGACGAAATCTATTGATGAGAACTGGCCGAGGTTCAAGGAAGTTTGGGTACCTCTCATTGGCTTTGCCGGCGATCATGGCATCCGCATCGGCATCGAAAATTGCCCGATGGCCTTTAGCCAGGACGAATGGCCCGGCGGCAAAAACCTCGCCAGCAGCCCGGCGATCTGGCGGCGGATGTTCGAGGAAATTCCCGGCGATAACTTTGGCCTCAACTACGATCCTTCGCATATGATCTGGCAGCATATGGACTATCTGAAACCGATCGGGGAATTCGCCGATAAGTTGTTCCACGTCCACGCCAAGGACGTGCGGTTGGACCAGCACCGCCTCGACGATGTCGGCGTGATGGCCACGCCGCTGGAATACCATACCCCAAAACTGCCGGGGCTCGGCGACGTGGATTGGGGTCAATTTTTCTCCGTTTTGAGCGATGTCGGTTACGAGGGGCCCGTTTGTATCGAAGTCGAAGACCGCGCCTATGAGGCCACGCTCGAGTCGCGCAAAACCTCGCTCGTCCAGAGCGGCAGGTATTTGCGGCAATTTATGCCGTAGACTGCGCCGAGAAGAGCTACTGCTATTTAAGATCTACCAGATGCGCCCGCTCGGGCCGCAAAATTTCCTTCAACCGGGCGTCGTACTCCCGCTTGGTCGCCGCCTGATTGTCGGGCAGGCCGATTTCGACCCCCGCCGCCGTATAGGTCATCACCAGCACCTTGCGCGGCAGAGTGTCGACATTGGTCGAGCCGCCGTGGACCATCGACGTCGTCAGCACCGTCACTTGTCCGGCCCGCGCCAATACCGGTTGCGGCGCGGCGTATTCGGGCGGCAGGTTTTCCATTTTGATTCCCTGGACTCCCGGCATTGTGTCTTTTAATGCTGGATCGGCCGAACGCGCTGCGGCGACCAGGCGGTGGCTCCCCGGCCGGTGCATCATTGGTGAGCGCCGTTCGTCGACGTCGGTCAGCCAGAGAAAATAGCTGCATACTACTCGGCGCGGCGTCTGGTCCCAATCTTCCAGGCTATACTGGATATCGGTGTGCTGGTCGTAGCGAAATTCGCTCTCTGGCTGCGGATAGGTCGCCAGGATCGCCGTCTGGAAGAAGCGGATCGCATCGGCGCGCAAAACCTCTTTGGCGACCGCTTCGAAGAAGGGGTGCTGGATTAGATCTATTAAGGCTGGCTCGTAGAAATTGCAGGTCGCCCCGAAACGAAAACGCTGTTCTTGACCCGGTTCGGCTTCTTTAAAGGGCAATAGGGCGTCGATGGCCTTTGCCGCTGCGGCGATTTCATTCTGCGTCAGCGGGGTGTCGATGGTGACCGCGCCCTGCGTTGCAAAAATATCCAGTTCTTCCGCGCTGATCATATCTACTTGCTCAGCCCCGCTTGTTGCCCAGGATCCAGACATCGCGGAAAAAGCCCTGCCGCTTTGTGGACAGGCCGCCGATTACGGTCGGATTCATACAGGGTTTGGGCTCGTGGAAGCGCGCCGTTACGTGGTTGTAGGCGATGAGAATGGCGTTGCGCGGATTATCTGGGTGGGTCCAGACCGCGCCGGTGTGCCGCACCCCTTCTGAGAACACGATGAGGCTGCCTGCTGGGCATCCATAAGTTTCCCAGATGCCGGAGTCGGGTTCGTCGGCTGTTGCGGGCCACGTTCCTTCCTGTGCCGAGGTCATATTGGCCTTATGTGAGCCGGGCACCAAACAGGTGCCACCCTGTCCCTTTACCACTTCGTTGAGCTCCCAGACGATGCGGGTCATGCCGCTGTAGATGCGGCCATTGTGAAAGCGGTAGGACATCGAAGGGTGGAGGTTGGTGCCGCCGGCGTGGGGGCGCCAGGGGTCCTTGGTATCCTCGACCGAGCGGTTGGAGATGAAGACGCTTTCGAGGCGGATGCGCTCGGGATCGGAGTCGATCACCTCCTGCAGAATGCCCATGACGCGCGGGTGGTCGATCAAAAACTCGGCCGGGCCGGCGATCGGGGCGCGGTGGTGCTCGGGGAGATTCTCGGCATCGCGTACGTAGGCCTCCATATGGGCGCGGACTGTTTGAATTTCTGTCTCGGTGAGTACGTTGGGTATCACGAGAAATCCCTTCAGGTCGAAGATGAATTTCTCGTATTCGGATATGGGGTGAAGGGTGGATTCGGGTGCATCTGTCGTCGCGGTCATTTCGCCTCCTCGGCGCGTCGGCCTATTGGTAGCTCGAATTATAATAGGCCATTCGGCGTCGGGCAACCAATCGCCTATATTGTCTGAAAAACGGAACAACTCAATCCGGGAGAATGGACCAGCATGACCGAAAACGAAAAGTATCTCTTCGATTTACAGGGCTATATCGCGGTCAAAAACGCCCTTGATCGCAGCCAGATCACTGAACTCAACCGCATTCTCGACGAGCATATCGCCGCCGAGAGCGAGGATAATATGAGCACCCAGCGCTTTGGCGGTCTGTTGGACTGGGGCCAGCCCTTTCTCGATTTGATCGACAATGGGCCCGTCGTGCCCTACCTCGAGCTGATGCTGGGGGGAAAGTTCCGTCTCGACCACGTTTATCTCGATGTAATTCGGGCGGGTACCAGCCCCATCGGCGCCAATCTGCACGGCGGTGCCGCACCCTTCAACCCTTCGATGTACTATCGCTGCGAGAATGGTCGTTTTTACAATGGTCTCACCGTGGTCGCCTACAATCTGGCCGATGTAGGGCCGGATGATGGCGGTTTTGGCTGTGTGCCGGGATCGCACAAGAGCAACTTTGTTTTTCCGGCGGATTGGCGCGATATGGACCAGGGCTTGCAGCTGATAGTGGAGCGGGTTACTGGTCCGGCGGGGACGGCGGTGATTTTTACCGAGGCCTTGACCCACGGCGCGTTGCCGTGGACCGGGGCGGGCGAGCGGCGCACGGTGTTTTTCAAATTCAGCCCGCATCCCGTATCGTGGGCCGCGGGTTATTTCGACGCCGGGGAATATGAAGGTCTCAGCGAGCGCCAGCGCGACATGCTCGAAGCGCCCAACGCGCGTTATGCCAGTCGTAGTAGCGGCGCCAGGGTAGCGGGAAATCGCCGTGGATAATGAATATGGGGTAGCAACAAGCTGGAGGAAGGAGATTCTCTGTGGGAATGACAGACCACATCGTTTCTAAACAGGGCAGCGAGCGCGCTACCAACGACAGCGGCAAGATCATCACCTGCGACGGACGCACCCACGTGGCCTGGCAGGATGTGACCCGCGAGGGCTACTTCAATCGGGTGCGGACCTTTGACCACGCGGCGGGGCGCTGGGGCGAGCCGGTCACCCTGGAT
>JAYYUU010000096.1:0-5670 GCA_036343835.1 Candidatus Latescibacterota bacterium
GGCATGGGCCATATCGGCCGCCACGTCGCCCTACGGCTCAAGGCCTTTGGTGCCGACCTGCTCTACGTCGATAGCCAACCCGCTCCAGCTGAGCTCACCGCAGAATTCTCCCTGGCGCGAGTAGACCTTTCCGAAGCCCTGGCCCGCGCCGATATCCTCTCGCTACACGTCCCTCTCCTGCCCCAAACCCGCGGTCTGATCGGTACCGCAGAGTTGGCGCAAATGCGCCCCACCGCCCTCCTGATCAACACCTGCCGCGGCCCGGTCGTCGACGAAACAGCCCTGATCGCAGCGTTGCGCGAGCAGCAGATTCTCGGGGCCGGGCTAGACGTCTTCGAGCGCGAGCCCCTCGCTCCCGACCATCCACTGCTCAACATGCCCAACGCGCTTTTGACCCCCCACGCCGCCGGCATCACCCACGACACCTGGAGCCGACGCGGGGCCTTTGCCTTCGCCAATCTCCGCCGCGTCTGGGCTGGGGCAAAACCCCTATCGCAAATTGGTGCCAGCTAATCTGCCAAAATTCGTTTGTTAAAATAAAAACAATTAAGTTATATTCGCTGCCTCACAGTTTTCTTCCATTCCTTTACTCTTATTCCTCCCCTGTGTGAGATGGAGGCCATCCATGCCGAGAGTCCCGAAGCAGCCCTCGAAGTCTTGCGGCAAGACGTTGTCGATCTTCTGATTACCGACTTGGTCAAGGCCGTGCGCCGCCAAACGCGCCACAAGCGAATGTCCGTATGGATGATTGCGGGGCGAGCAGAAAAAGAGCACATCCTCCAGGCATCGCGCATCGGCGTCAACAGCTTCGTCGCCAAACCTTTTGACAGCGACCCGTTAAAGCAGAAAATCTTCGAGGCCTGTCGCGCCCGTCGCCAGCAACTCATCCACCGCCAGATCGCCCAGTTACTCAAGGGACGCGAGAATCTCCACGGCAAGCCCGAAGGGCCGCGATTGGTCATGGGCGAAGCGATCAAATCCTCGGCAAGGCGGCGATCGTCCACGCCTATCCCGGGCTCTTCCCGCTATTATTAGCTGAGATGGAAAAAACCGAGTGGCGACCCCCGATGCTGGCGGCCGAGCGCGAAATCGCCGGTGGGCTGATCCACAACACCGCCGACAAAATCCTCGCGCAACAGGGGAATCGCCTCGACCCCTTCCCGCGCCAGGCGCGCTACCCGTTGTCCCAGGCCCTCGAAGACGGCGACCTCAAGTCTGCCCGCGCCTTCTTGCCCGAGGGTTTTGCCGATCAACCCCTGCTCACTCCGGCCGAATTGGTCGAGCTGGCGCGGGCGATCTCCCCCAAGGTGAAACAGCTCACCGAAGACATGCGACCGATGGTGCAATAACCGCATGCGCTCCTGGGTCGAGGCGATTCCCCTGTTGCGCGAGGGCGGTCACCTGTCGCTGCTCGATCGCGTCGCCGCGCTCCGACAAAATCAGACCGTCTACCCGCCCCAGAACCAGATCTTCCGCGCCCTGGAATTGACGCCCTTCAATCGCGTCAAGGTGGTCTTGCTCGGTCAGGATCCCTACCACGGGGCGGACCAGGCCCACGGGCTGGCTTTTTCGGTGCCGGAAGGGACCAAAGCCCCGCCTTCGCTGCGCAATATCTTTAAAGAAATCGCCGCCGATATCTACGGCGACCAGCCACCGGAAGCATCACCCGACCTCACGCGCTGGGCCCGTCAGGGCGTACTGCTGCTCAACACTGTCCTGACCGTGGAGGAAGGCCGTGCCGATTCGCATCAGCATCTGGGCTGGCAGGTGCTGACCGACCAAATCGTCGAGAAATTAAACGAAAAACGCCGTCGGCTCGTCTTCTTGCTCTGGGGCCGCCACGCGCAACAAAAAGCCGCCTTTATCGACCGCAAGCGCCATCTGGTCCTCGCCGCCGTCCACCCCTCGCCGCTTTCGGCCTATCGCGGCTTCTTCGGCTGCCGCCACTTCTCCCGCGCCAACCAGTATCTGGAACTATGCGACAAAAAGCCGATCCGCTGGTAGGCGAATACCTGGAAATAGGGTAGTCCAAGCGCGGCTTGAACGAGGTCGACCGCACGCCCCTGACGTCCAAGGCCCGCAATTCGAACCCCGGCTTCCCCTGCTCATATGGCACGGTGAATCTCGTCTTGAGCACGGCGAAATCCTGGGTGGGCCCGCCCAACACGGCGCCGGACCAATTTGCCCTCCCCCAGATCCCGCCATGCCGCCATGCCGTCCTCCCGCTGGTTTTGTCCATTCGCTTAGTATTGACCGGTGAGTTTCGGGATTTACACAACTTTTTATATATTTTCTACTCCATGGTCATTAAAAACGCGTAGGGCAAAATAGAACAGGTGCCCCATTCACAAGCAAAGGTTGCAATGCCCGAGCAAAAAACTACCCTTATCCGCGCCGCCCGCTTGGCCGACGGTCTTTCGACTTCCACCAAACCCGACCAGGCGGTCCTCATCGACGCTGGCCGCATCCAGCAAGTCGGCGATGCAACCGAACTCGCCCACAACGCCTCGCCCGAAACCGAGACCATCGACCTCGGCGATGCGACGCTGACCCCCGGTCTGATCGACGGACACACCCACCTGAGCCTTGCTGGCGACGACCGCTCCTATGTCGAGATGTTTGCCGAGACCGACGAGATGATGGTGCTCACCGGTGTGCACAACCTGCGCCAGCACCTCGATGCCGGCATCACCACCCTGCGCGAACACGGCGCCCGCAACAAGGTCGGCTTTATTATCAAGGAAGCCCTTTCGCGCGGCTATATCCCCGGCCCCCGGATGCAGGTGTCGGGGCGGCCCATTACCTGCACCGGCGGTCATTTCCACATGTGCAACGAAGAGGCCGACGGCCCCGACGAGATTCGCCGCTCGGTGCGCCGTCTGGTCCACGAGGGCGCCGACTACCTAAAGATCATGGCCTCGGGCGGCGGCACCCTCGGCACGATCCCCGGCCGCGCCTCGTATAGCGTCGACGAATTGCACGCCGCAGTGCACGAGGCACACCACTTCCACAAGCTCACCGCCGCCCACTGCCGAGCCAAAGAGTCGATGCAGCGCGCGGTCGAGGCCGGAATCGACCTGATGGAACACGCCGAATTCCTCGACCCCGACGACCAAATGCGCTTCGACCCGGACTTGGCCGAAAAAATGGCCGAATGCGGCATCTGGATCAGCCCCACGCTCCAGGCCTGGACCAAATACGGGCAGATTGCCGCCCTTGAGTCCAAACGGGAAGATGGCACGATTACGCCCGCTGAAGAAAACGAGTTAAAGACCCTGGAAGACCGCGCCGAAAAGCGCCTCGACATCATGCGCCGGATGCTCGACTACTGCCTGATCGAACGCATCGTCCCCGGCACCGATTCGGGCGTCGGCAACCTGGTCTTCGGCCATCTCGACTACGATCTTCGACTCCTGGTCAAAGTGGGTTTCACGCCCGGCGAAGCGCTACTCTCGGCGACGCGGATCTCTGCCGAGGCCATCGGCATGGGCGAGGAGCTAGGAACCATCGAGCCGGGCAAGATCGCCGACCTGGCCGCTTTCAGGGGCGATCCTACCGAGGACGCGATGGCTTGCAGCGATGTGATCGCCGTATTTCAGGAGGGCGTGCGAGTGCGATAATCGCAAAACCTAAGGCCCCATTCCACAGCGCTCTCATCGGCTCTTAATAGTGGTTAGAAATTGGCCAATGCCAGTTCGGTAGCCAGGTTCGGCCGACCGTAAAAGCGGCGTGAGCCCTGGTCGCCGCCCTCCAGCAGTCGGCGCGGCACAACGGTGTGATTGCTCAAATGCGGCAACGAGCGATGGCCGTAGTAGATGTGGATGGTCCGCCGCTCGCGCGTGGCCCGCTTTACTACCCCGGCGTGACCGCTCCCCGCATTGAACAAGATCGCCGTCCCCGCCCGCCCGTAGAGCTCTACGCCTTGTGCCGGATCGGGTTTGCCTGGGTTCGCGCGCTTGGCCTCTACCCCTTCGGGCAGGACCGCAAAACAATGGCTCTCCGCGTCGACATCGGTCAGATAGTAGACGAGCGAGAGATTCTTTAGAGCCAGCGGATGCTCCGGCCAGTGGTCCGTATCGCGATGCCATCCCGCCTCGGGCGGATCAGCGGCCAGTGGCTCGCGGATCATCACCGACAATTCCTCAAAGCAAAGCTCCTCGCCCATCAACTCCTCCACCAGCGCCAGGATGGCCGGATGGCGGATCGTCGCGTCGAAAGCCTTGCTGCTAAGCAGGACCGATCCGCTTTGGTAGCGGCCCCCTTCGCGGCGGTTCTGCCACAATTGCGGATACTGTTCCCGGTCTATATCGATGGCCCGGTTGAGGTCCGTCAGTTCGACAGCCGACAGCACATCGGGGACGACGAGATACCCATTGGCACGGAAGAATTCGACTTCGGCTTGCATCGGCTCAGATCCCCGACGCCTCGTACGGACCGAGATCGACGTCCTGGCCCCGGTGGTAATTGCGTCCCATCAGATACTTGATATCCAATTCCACGTCGCGGATAAAAATCTCCGGCAGCGCCTGGGGATCGCGGCGCAGCAATTCGATCTCGAGCTCGTTATCGCCCTTTTTTGGCCAGTGTTTGGCATCCAGCTTGAAGGCGTACCAATAACCCGATCCGGTGCGATAGCGCGGCGCCGACATCCGGTACAATTCGTTGATCTTGCGCAACAGGGTCGAGGGCAATTCCTGCCCGTTGAATTTAAATCGCAGTTGGTCGCGTTCGGTATGCCCCATCACCCGCACCCGCAACAACACCTCGTGCACCCGGCCGACCTTGCCCCAGCGCTTTAAATCGTCGCTGACCGACAACGAGATCTTTGCCTTTCGCCCCTTTGCCAGGCTTGCCGGCAGCTGCATGCCCATCCCCGGCTCGGTGGCCGGCTCGGGATGGCGGCCGGTCACCGTCGGCACGTAGTAGATCTTGTCGCGGGCGGCCATGACCTCCGGATGGGGCAACTCGCGCAGCTTCTCGTAGAAGGAGGCCCGATAGGGCCAATTGCCAAACCAATGGGCTAGATATATTCCATCGACACCCTGCGCCCAGTAATTGCTCGCCGCCCCGCGCACCATCTCGATCGTCGCCTCCGCCAAGCGATCCGAATCGACATGGCTCTGCAGCGCGGCATGCACCCGACACTTCGTTCCTTTGGCCGCCTTGATCAGCGGCCGGAAATCAATGGTCGAATCCAGTAGTTCAGGGCCGGAAAAGGCCTGGCCGACCAACACGTCGACTATCCCTTCTCGCAACCAGGCTTTGACATCCATACCAACCTCATAACACCCCTCGATACTGGCGGGAACGCGAATCGCCAATTCGCGTTTGCGCCCGCTGCGCTTGACCGCGCGATAGACCTTGCGCACCCACTCGGTCATAATCTTGCAGCCAGTGGCGACCTCGTTGGGATGGAAGTAGTGCGGCTGGTAATTCATCTGCAGTTCGAAGCCATCGACCGGATATTTTTCCAGCGTCTCTTTTATTATTGCGAAGCGCTCGTCGCGGACCTCGCGGTGTTTGAAGTCCAAACAGGTATAGCCCGGTTCGTCCTCGGGCAAATCGCCTTTGGCACCGATCTCGAGATGGGCATTGTCGAAGCGAAAATCCGAACAGCGCACGTCCTCCTCTCGCGGCCCCCGGCCCTGTTGCACCAATAGCGTCGGATAT
>JAYYUU010000097.1:0-5337 GCA_036343835.1 Candidatus Latescibacterota bacterium
GGCACCCCGCGCCTACCGCAGCTGCCAGAAGGACCCCTTCGATACTGCAAAACCCGTCGCGCTCGATATCGGCCTTGTAAGTTGCTGTATCCCGGGTCTCAACCCCGAAAAAGCGGCTCGATATCGGCCATGATAATTTCCAATTCCCGCAAGTCGGCGGCGTCCAATACCGCCGCCGGTGCTCGACAACGAGTCGACCCAATCAACCCCCGCCGCTGGAGAATCCACTTGTAGACCGCTATCCCATAGAGTCGCTCGTAATTCATCAGCGGCAGGATCTGGTAGAACTTCCGGCGCGCCTCCGCCTCGTCGCCAGCTTCCAGATGGTCCCAAATCGCGGCAATCGCGTCGGTGGTGTGACAACCCGGCATATTGCCACAGGACCCGCGTCGATACTCGTCGAGCAAGTAGATCCCCCCCTTGCCGCCCAACACGCCCTTGCAGGCCTCACCGCCCACCGCCAACGTGCGGGCGACCTGCCGCGGCTCGGGTGCGGTCTCTTCTTTGATATAGTCGACCCCGGGCAATTCGCGGCACATCCGCCCGAGTAATTCGCCGCTCATCGGCGTGCCGACCGGCGCGTCGAAATTCTGCACGCAGATCGGGATATCTACCGCCTGTGACAGTTGGCGGTAGAAGTCGTAACAGCCGACCTGGTCGACGCGCAAGACATGCGGCGGCATCGACATCACCCCGGCGGCACCCGCATCCTGGGCAAAGCGGGCTAGGTCAACTGCCGGCACGGCATGCCCCGAGGTGATCGAGGCGACCACCGGCACCTGGCCACGGGCCGCCGCGACGACGATTTCGATCCAGCGCCGACGCTCGTCGTCGGACAGGGTCGAAAACTCGCTGGCATTGGCCGGCCCCACCAGCCCGGTCGCCCCCGCGGCGATACAAAAATCCACCAGATGTCGCAAACCCGCTTCGTCCAGCGCCATGCTATCGGTAAAGGGGGTGGCGACGATCGGCATAATCCCGCGCCAGGTTTCAGTCATTGATTTCTCCTATTTCCAGTGTCCCATCAGCCAGCCGAAGATAGCGCGGCTGATCGGGGTGAATCCGCGCTACCGCTTCGTAGTGGATACTGCCCATCCAGGCCCCCCATTGCTCGGCGGCGACCTCCTCCTCCCCGTCGCGTCCCAACAGCGTGGCGACGGCACCCCGTTCTACGGCGGGAATATGCGTAATATCGACCATGGCCATATTCATACAGACCCTACCCCGTATCGGCGCTCGGACCCCGTTGATCAGCACGTGACCGATATTCGACAGCCGCCGGTCATAGCCCTCGTAATAGCCCACCGGCAATACCGCGATGCGCATTGGCTGGGTCGCGCGGAAGGTGCGACCATAGCCGATATACGCCCCCTCCGCCACCTCCTTGACCTGGGCGACCCGCGCTCTCCAGCTAAGGACCGGTTGCAATTGGGGCATCTCGCCCACCCGCCGCTCCAGCGCCGTGGCATAGGTCTCGCTCGAGGGCCATAGGCCATAGGCGGCGATGCCGACCCGCACCAGCCCGGCGTGGGTTTGCGGCCAGATCAGGGTCGCGGCGGAATTGGCCGAATGGACCAGCGGCCGCGGCAGCCCCGCCAGCTGATAGGCCTGGGCCACCTCTTCGAGTTTGCGCAATTGTTCCAGGGCAAAGCTGTGGTCAGTAGTATCTTCGATATCGGCGTAGTGCGTCGTCAAGCCCTGCAGATCCACCCCGGCAAGCTCGCTGATCCGGCGCCCCAAATCCAGTGCCTGGGCCGCGAATACTCCCTGGCGGTTGGTCCCTGTCTCCACCTTGATATGGACCCCTATCGCCCAGCCGTCTTCGCGCCCGGCCTGGGCCAGGACCTCTGCCGTCTCAACATCGCATACGACCGCGCTGGCTCGATGCTTTGCTACAGCTGGCGCATCTATTGCGAAGGTCGGACCACAGATATAGATCGGCGCTTCGATCCCCGCCCGCCGCAACACAGCCGCCTCCCCTACGCCATTTACCACCAGCCAATCAGCTCCCGCCGCGACAAACTGGCGGGCACAGGTCGACAGCCCATGGCCATAGGCATTGCTCTTGACCACGATACCTAGCCGAGTGCCCGCAGACAGGCTCTGGCGCAACGTCGCGATATTGGCCTCAATCGCCGCGGCGTCAATTTCGCACCACGACGCGGCGTTGGGATGCTGTTTCAACCTGGGTCCTCACTTGCGCAGTACAAACAACTATTCCCTGCGGGCGGTCCATATCTGGTTGCCGTATCCGGGATACGCCCCACCCGCGAAGTCGCCATCGAGCGCCTCCACCGCAAAACCGCAACCCGCCAACAGGTGCTCCATCTCCCAGCGCGGGGTCCAGCGCAGGGCCAGCCGGCCATAGGTCCGCCCCAGCGCCTCGCCCGTCGCGTCGATTTCTTCGAATATCAGCTCTTGCTCGAATATTTGCGTCTGGGGATCGGCCTCGCGGCCATACCAGACGACGATCTGGTGACCGGTGAACGGATCGATGAAATCGGTGTCTTTGCAGAGCGGTCTGGCAAAGCCCCCGGCGGCGAATTCAGCCAGGGGATCGAAGGTGTCGAAGATCAGCAGCCCGTCCTCCGCGAGGTGGTCGCCCAGACATGCTAATCCGCGAATTTGGTCTACGGGGGTTAGCAGGTGCTGGAATGTTCGATAGGGTATGTGGATCTGGGCGAATTGACGACCGAGATCGAAATCGGCCATGTCCGCCTCGACCAACTCGACTCGCTCGCGTATTGGTTCGTCCGCAGCCGCCAGCTTGTCTCGCGCCAGAGCGAGCAACTCGGCGTCATTATCCAGCCCTACGACCTCGACTCCATTGCCCGCCAAAGGCATTGTGACCCGCCCGCTGCCACAACCCACTTCGAGCACCGGATCACCACCGCCCTGGGCTTGGGCGACGTAGAAGTCCACATCGCCCTCAACCCCGACGAAATAGCGGTCGTAAAAACGGGCCGCATACGCGCGCATCTGGACTATATCAGGCCAACAGATCCGCGATGACCGATCGCTCCTCCTTGAGCTCGTCTTCGCTGGCTTTGACCTTCTCGCGGGCGAAATCACTCAGTTCCAGATCCTGGACGATCTCCCGGTTGCCCTGGCCGTCGCTCTTGACCGGATAGGAGAACATCAAACCCTCATCGATCCCGTAGCTGCCGTCCGAATAAACACCAGAAGAGAAAAAATCGCCCTCGGGGGTCGCCTCCTCGACGCTAACTACGTGGTCGAGCGCCGCATTGGCCGCCGAGGCCGCCGATGACAGACCTCGGGCATCGATAACGGCGGCCCCCCGCTGCTGGACGATCTGGATAAAATCTTCGCGCAACCAGGCCATATGCCCGATGATATCGGGGCCCGGCCGGCCCCCGATCCGCGCGTTTTCGGCATCGGGGTACTGGGTGGCGCTGTGGTTGCCCCAGATGGCCATATTGGTCACTTCGGCGACCTTGACCCCGGCCTTGCTAGCCAGCTGAGCCTGGGCGCGGTTTTGGTCCAGGCGAGTCATGGCGTGGAAGCGGTCGCGGGGAATGCCGGCCTGGTGACCGTGGCTCATCGCGATCAGGCAATTCGTATTGGCCGGATTGCCGACGACCAAGACCCGGACGTCGTCTGCGGCCTTGGCCAGCGCCTGGCCCTGACCGACAAAGATCGGGCCGTTTTCCTTGATCAAATCGCCCCGTTCCATGCCCGGACCCCGCGGCTTTGAACCAATGAGCAAACCCCAATTGATCCCGTTGAAGGCAACATCGGCCTGGTCGGTGACGACGATGTCGTCGAGCAGCGGAAAGGCGCAGTCTTCGAGCTCCATGACCACGCCCTCGAGGGCCTTGAGCGCGGGGGTGATCTCCAACAGGTGCAGCGAGACCCGGACGTCGTGGCCGAAAACCTCACCCGAAGCCAAACGCGGCAAAATCGCATAACCGATCTGGCCGGCGGCTCCGGTAATGGCCACCTTAACAGTGCGTGCCATGGGTATTCCTCCTAAGCGATATGGACATTATCTCTGAGCGTATAGAATCTGCGGAAAAAAGAAGGCCTGTGCAACGGACACCTCAACCCCTTGACCCGACCCCGAGCCCAAGGTTATTCTACCGGCTCCGATCACCCGCAGCGAAAGGACGGACACTATGAACGGCGACTTTGATCTCATCTTCCGGGGGGGGCATCTCATCGACCCCAAAAACCACTTGGACAGTCCGACCGATATCGCCGTCAAAGACGGGCTGGTCGCCGCCGTCGACGCTGAGCTTTCCGGAGTGGCAGCGGTGGAAATCGACGCTGCGGGCCTCTACATCACCCCGGGGCTCATCGACATCCACATCCACGCCTATGGCGGCTATCGCGGCTGGCTCTTCCCCGATCAGCACGCCCTGCCCTATGGCGTGACCACCGTTGTGGACACCGGCGGGGCGGGCTGGAAGGATTTCGCCGACTTCAAACGCACCATCATCGACCCCTCGCAGACCCGCGTGCTGGCCTTTGTCAATATCGTCGGCTCCGGCATGATCGGCGCCCCCGAACAGGATGCGGGCGAAATGGATCCCATCCCCTGCGCCGCCACCATCAAACAGTACCGCGAGCACGTCGTAGGCTCAAAATCGGCCCATTTCGGCGGACCGGGTTGGGAATCGGCCGGCGGCGCGATCGAGGCGGCGCGGCGGAGCGACTCGATCGCGATGATCGACTTTGCCCCCAAACCCACCAGATCGTACGAGGAATTGCTCGAGCATATGAGCCCGGGCGATATCCACACCCATCTCTACGCCGCCCACATTCCCCTGCTCGACGACGACGGGCAAGTCAACGACTATGTCCGCCAGGCCCGCGAGCGCGGCATTATCTTTGACACCGGCCACGGCAATGGATCCTTCTGGTTCCGCATCGCCGTCCCGGCCATGAATCAGGGTTTCCACCCCGACACCATCAGCACCGACCTCCACAAGGACAGCCGCATGCTGCCCAATGCCACCATGCCGATCACAATGGCCAAATTCCTAGCTCTCGGCATGCCCCTGCAGGAAGTCGTCTACCGCTCGACCCACAAACCCGCCAAAGTTCTCCGGCGCCCCGAACTGGGCCATCTCAGCGTCGGTGCCGAGGCCGACCTGGCCGTTTTCTCGCTGCGCGAAGGCGATTTCTGCTTCGTCGATTCGGGTCGAGCGCGGATGCGCGGCCGGCAAAAACTCGAATGCGAGATGACCCTGCGAGCTGGAAAAGTTGCCTGGGATTTAAACGGTCGCAGCCTGATGGCTTGGGAAAGCGCCGGAGAATATCGCCGCCTGGCCTGAGGTAGGTCAGCTCTCCACGTCTCGAGCCATTCTCAACCAT
>JAYYUU010000098.1:0-5912 GCA_036343835.1 Candidatus Latescibacterota bacterium
ACCGGCGACAATGGCCACGGCAAATCTGCGCTACTCGATGCAATTACCTACGCCCTCTGGGGCCAGGCGCGCAAACACCAGGGCGAGCGCAAGGCCGACGAGGGCCTGTGTCGAATCGGTGCCAACGAGATGCGAGTCGACTTCGACTTCGCCCTCGACGACGAGCGTTTCCGCGTCATCCGCAGCTGGCGCCGCACCAGACGGGGCGTCCCCAACCTGGAGCTGCAGGTGGAAGACGGCGATATCTTTCGCACTCTCAGCGAAGGCGAGGGCGTCATCCGCACCCAGGAGCGCATAGACCAACTGCTGGCCATGGACTACGACACCTTCGTCAACTCGGCCTTTATCGTCCAGGGTCGCGCCGATGAATTCACCCAGAAAAACGCCAGCCAGCGCAAGGAAATTCTCGGCCGGATTCTGGGGCTGGGCCGCTACGACCAACTCCAGAGCCTGGCCCGCCTCCGCTATCAGGAGTACAAGCAGCAGAGCGCAAGCCAGCAAATCCGCCTCGGTGAACTCGACGCCGAATTGGCCGACAGCGAAACCCACCGGGCCGAATTGCGCGCGGTCAACGACCGCCTACAGGTCCTCAATGGAGAACTCGCCGCGCGCGAGAAAGCGCAAGCCGAGTTGGATGTCAAACGCCTGGAGCAGGTACAAATCCGGCAACGCCTAGAAGAAATAACCCGCGATAAGGAACGCATCACCGAGCGGTCGCAACAGCTTGCCAAAGAGCTCGAATACCTGCGCGAACAACAGCGCAAAGACCGCGAAATTCTAGAAGATGTCGACAATATAGAGCGGCACTTCGCCACCCACAACGAACTCCGCACCCAAGTCGGCCAGTTCGAACAGAAAGTACAGGAGCGCAACCAGCTCAATGCGCGCCACAACGAGTTGCAGGAACAAATCGGGCGGGCGCGTCGGGATGTGGAAAAGCGCCAGGAGAAATGGGCGGCCATCCTGGACGAACGCCAACGCCAACTCGCAGACCTCCAGGCGCTGCTCGAACAGGAACAGACCATCGCCGTCCGCTACGCCCAGTTCAACGCCAGCAACGAGCAGGACCAGGCCCTCGAACAAGGGCGGATCCGCCACGAGGCCCTCCGCCACGAGCGCAGTCGACTTGAACACGCGATATCGCTCGCAGAACAAAATCGCAACCACCAGCGCCAAACGCTGGTCCAAACCCTGGACAAGGCACAGCGCGCCAACGAGCAAGGCGCAGAGTTGGAAGACCGCAACAACCAATTGCAAACGCGCATCGGCGCGATGGAGGGCAAAATCGCCGAACGGGACCGTCTAAAGGAGGAGGGTGGCACGCTCAATACCCAGATCGCAGCCCGGCGCCAGCAACTCAAGGCCGAGGAGGAAGGCCTGACCAAAGAACGCCAACAGGCGGTGGACCACTTCGACACCGACGCCGCCGAGTGCCCATTGTGCGGCAGTCCGCTCGACGCCGAACACCGCGAACGCGTCGAGCGGGAATTGGCGCAAAGAGTGGAATTACACCACGCGCGCATCGCCGACTTGGGCGACGAGATCGCCGAGTTGGAGGGCCAACTACAAAAAATGCGCGCCAGCTACCATGCGCTCGAAGAGGAAACTGCCCCCCTCCAGCAGTTGAATAATGAACTGGCCGCAGGCACCGCCCGGCTCCAGCAATTGCGGGAATCGGCGGTGGAGGCGCAATCGCTGAGCGAACAAATCGCCACCCTAGACCGCCAACTCGACGCCGAGACCTACGCACCGGATGAACGCCAGCGCCTGCAGCAGCTCGAAGGCGAAATGGCCCGGTTGGGCTATAGCGCCGCAGAGCACGCTGCCCTGCGCGAAAAACTCGCCGAACTGCGCGCAGCCGCGACCGACCACCAACGCTTGCAAGATGCGCGCAGCCAGGCCGAGCGGCTCGCCGATGAACAGACCGATGCCCGGGAAAAACGCGATCTAGCCGCCAGCTACCTGCAGGAGTCACGCTATGCTCAGGAGGAGCAGGAACAGTTGCGGGAAGTTGAAACGCAGATCGCAGAATTGGGCTATGACGAGAGCGAACACCAGCGCCTGCGCCTGCGGCTGGATGATCTCCTCGACAGCGTAACCAAATACGAAAGGCTGCAGAACGCGCAACGACGGCTCGACTTGGTGGCAGAGACGCTGGCGCGCTACGAGGAAGAATCCACCGAACTGGCCGGACAATTACAGCATACCGGAAAAAACGAGGCAGAATTGCAAGAGCGAGCTGGCGAGTTAGCGGACGTCGAGAAACAACTGGGCGAGAACCACTCCTTATTAGAAAAATACCGCGCCGAAAGAGACGAACTCCTCCAGCGCCAGGGCGCGCTCGAAACCCTGTGCGCCCGCTGCACCAAACTGGCAGAGGAACGGGACAAGCTGCGGGAAGAGTTAAAGGGCGACCAGCGCCAGGCCTGGATCTACCAGCAGCTCGACGAGGCCTTTGGCAAGGACGGCATCCAGGCGTTGATCATCGAAAATGCCGTGCCGCAGATCGAGAAAGAGGCCAACGCCATCCTCGCGCAATTAACTAACAATCGCATCCAGATCGCCATCGAGTCGCTGCGCGACCTCAAGGGGGGCGGCACTCGCGAAACCCTTGACGTCAAAATCGCCGATGAGATCGGCGAGCGCTCCTATCACCTCTATTCGGGGGGCGAGGCCTTCCGCACCGATTTCGCCCTGCGCATCGCGCTGTCCAAGGTCCTGGCGATGCGCTCGGGCACCCGGCTGCGCACCCTCTTTATCGACGAGGGCTTCGGCACTCAGGACCAACAGGGCCTCGAGCAACTCGTCGAGGCCATCCAAATCGTCAGCCGCGACTTCGACAAGGTCCTAGTCGTCACCCACCTCGCCCAGCTCAAAGCCGCCTTCCCGGTGCAGATCGAAGTGACCAAACACCCCGACCGGGGCTCGTGCTTTGAAGTAGTCCGGCACAATTGACGGGGGCCGCAACCTGCGCTTGTCCAACCACCACAAAAGTCTACATTAACCAACAGCAATCCCCAAACTACCAGTGGCGGAACTGATCCATGGCCATCCAGCCCGATGATAATGATCTAGCAGCAGAGTGTCGCGCCGCCCGCACCAGCGCCGCCCTGCACGACACCCCGCATTGGGGTCGGCTGTATATCCGCGGCGCCGACCACCTCGACTTCCTGCACCGCATGACCACCAACGACTTCATCGGCCTACAGCCGGGTCGGGGACTCGAAGCCGTCTTTGTCGAACAGCGCGCGCGGATTATCGACTTGGGCGTCTTTTACCGCGGTGACGAGTGCACCCTGCTCCTGGTCAGCCCGCAGTCGCGCCGCGAGATCCCCACCTGGTTGGACCGCTTTATCTTTAGCGAGGCCATCGCATTTGAAGACATCACCGAAAAGACGGCGATGTTGGAGTGCTGCGGACCACAGGCGGCGGCTTTGACACAGCAAGTGCTCGCACGCGATCTGTCGCGAGTTCGGACAGGGGATTTGCTCATCCCGCAAATAGACGACACCTTGTGGTTGGCGCGCGCCGACTGGGACGGTCATCCAGGGCTGCGCGCGATAGGCGACCCCCCCGCCATCGCCGCATTGCAGGAAGAATTCACCACCGCTGGCGCGCAGTCGATTGGCGAGATGGCCTGGGAGATCCTGCGCGTCGAGCGGGGCCTGCCCCTATTGGAACGGGAACTGACCCAGGACTACAACCCCTGGGAAGCCGGACTCGGCCGCGCCATCCACATGGACAAGGGCTGCTATATCGGCCAGGAAGTCATCGCCCGACTCGACACCTACGATAAAATCAAACAACACTTGGTTGGCTTGCGACTACCCTCAGGTGATCTCCCCGCACCGGGTCAGCCGCTCTGCGACGCCAGACGCGAGATCGGACGCATCACCTCCGCGGTCCACTCGCCGACCCAGGGCCCGATCGCCCTGGCCTATGTGCATCGCGACGCCTGTGCTGAGGGCACCGTGCTCACAATGGGCGAGACCCAGGCCACCGTAGTCCCCCTACCCTTTCCCACCGCATGAATCCCTCGGCTTACGCCGGACACCGCAAGATAGTCCACGTTGGCATTGACACCTTCGACCCAGGCGGCAATACCCGCCAGACGACAAAGCCCCTATCGCAGACCGCCCATCGCGCTGGATTGCTGTCCCTCCTGTGCGAGTACACCGACCTGGTCGAATTCACCGCAGCCGATGCCGTCTGCTTAGATATCACCTACAATACATTCGACATCCCCTTTGGGGCGCGCGTAGCCAAGATGATCAAGGGCGATATCAAGCGGCAGTTAGGGCTGGGCATCTCGGTGGGCCTGGGGCCGACCAAGTTGCTGGCCAAGTTGGCTATGGCCAGCGCCAGACCCGATGGTTTGACGGTCGTGCTTCCCGAACAGCGAAGGGAATTTCTCGTCGACAAGCCAATCGATCTGCTCCCCGGAGTGGGAGAAATCACGCGCCAACACCTCGCCGCAATGGGCATCGAGTGCATCGGACAGCTGGCGAGATTGCCCCAGGACGAACTGGTGTACCGCTTTGGCCAACGGGGCAACCAACTATGGCTCTTGTCCCAGGGCCGGGACGATGATCCCGTCGCTCCCGCCGAGCGACCCAGCCAGATCAGCGAGCAAATCGCCTTTGACGCCCCGGTCTATGGCCGCAAGGAAATGCGCGACGCCCTGCGCGAGTTGGCCACCGCGCTCAGCGGTCGCCTGCAACGCAGAGCACTGAGGGGACGACTGGTGATCATCGAAGTGCACTACCCCGATTTTAGCACCACCACCCGCACGTTGCGCCTGCCCGACTTTACCGACCGAGCCCAGGCGCTATTCGAGTCCGCCAGCGAACTCTTAGCACACACCGAGGCCCATCCGACCGGCGTGCGACAACTCGGCATTGGCCTGGGCGGTTTTGCGGGGGAAGCCGTAGAGCAGTTGGATCTCTTCGCCTAGGCCACCACCTGCGGCAATACCGAATCTCCATAGGGCAACGCCAGTACTTGGCCATTGGCACCGACGATCGCGTGTGCCGCCGCCAGCGCCTGGTCTAGATTGTCGAAGGGCACCAGGCCAACCCGGCCCAGCACATCGGTCGGCAGCGACGAGACGAAGTGCACCCGGGCTTTCTTCAGCACCGCGGCGATGGCCGCGGCCTTATGACCGCCCAGGACGAACTCGCGACCGATGCGCTCGAGGATCCCGTCGGCCGAATCCGCCTCCTGCAACCACGAGGCGAAGGTCTCACTACCCAGCCCTTCGCGGCATTCGGCCACCCAGACGATAACTCCCCCTTCGCGCACCGCGTGCACGGCGTTGTCGAGGGCCTTCTGCGCTTGATACATATTGACGTCTAGCGGATAACCTCCGGCGCTGACCAGCACGATATCGGCGCGTTGTGAAATCGACACCGCACCGCGGTCGGCGACTAATTCGCATCCCCGGCGATGGGCTTCTAGCACATCGCCGGCAAAGGCGGCGACGATGCGGTGGTGATCGTCGACGATGGCGTTGAGGATAAAGTCGACGCCGAGCATCGCGACTCCTTCTTCCAGATCTTCGCGCACCGGATTGCCAGTAAGCCGCCCGGTCGCGGCGCCGGGCTGAGTCATCAAACCATGGTTGGCAGTGATGGTGATCTTAGAAGCGCAGCCGGGCAAAATCGATTTGGCCCCACCCGAAAAACCGGCGAAGTAGTGAAATTCGAGATTGCCCAAGCAAACCCGCACATCGGCCTCGACCAGGGGGCGGAAAAGCTCGACGGGCGTACCGTGGGTGGTGACGCCCAACCGCACGACATCCTCGGGATCGTGATTGACGACGCGCACCCGCTCATATACGGCCGCCCCCACCAATGCTTCCAGCTCGATCTCCGTCTGCTCGCGATGCAAACCCAGCGCCACCACCACCGTCA
>JAYYUU010000099.1:0-5674 GCA_036343835.1 Candidatus Latescibacterota bacterium
CATTGCAGGTAAATACCAAGCGCTTCGCGAGCGATGCGGTGGGGACGGTGCAACGCGTCAGCGCCCGCCCCATAACCGGCGAGCAGGCTCCAGAACGGCTACTTATCGCCAACGGCGAGCTCTTTACCGGCGAACTCCCCATTCCCGCCGAACTCCCCACCGGCCGCCATCGCCTGCACGTCGAGTTGGAAGACGACCGGGGTCAGATCTATCCCTTCGACCAACCCTACGACCTATTTCCCGATAGGAACCTGGAAATTTATTCAGAGTCCTTGGCCGAGGGTTGGCTACGAACGGGCAATGTCCCGCGAGAGACCACGCTCTTCGCCGGGCGTCAGGCCCTGACCCTGCCCAATCGCTTCACCACCACCTTCCAGGTTCGCACCCCCTTCGACCCGACCGGCTATGCCGCGCTGCGCTTCGCCTTCCATCCCGATGCGGTGGAGGACTTCGCAAGCAATGCGCTGGCCGTCACCGTCGATCAACACACCCTGCGGCTTTCCTTTAGGGGCGGGGATTCGCTCGCGGTGTCGCTTGAGGACAAGCGCTGGCAACTCGTGGAAATCCCCTTGGAGACCCTCGGCTTGCCCGGTTCCAATCCCCCACCCGTATTTCGCTCGGTGCGGATCTCCGGCAACTTAAGAGGCACTTCGCATATCGCCGACCTAGCGCTGGTCGCCGCTGCGCCACCCGCCAATACCGCCGTGCGCGAAACGCGCGAAGATGCCCTGCCCGCAATCTTCACCCTGGCGCAAAACTTCCCCAATCCCTTCAACGCCGCGACCACCATCCGCTTCGAATTGCCCGAGCGCGCCGATGTCGAACTCGCGCTTTACAACCTCGCCGGCCAGCGCATCGCGACCCTGGCGACGGGCGAACGCCCGGCGGGTACTTATACCCTGACCTGGGATGGACGCGACGACAGTGGACGTGCGCTGGCCTCGGGCCTTTATTTATACCGCCTGCGCTCCGGCCAAACGACCGAGACGCGCAAACTCACCCTCTTGCGCTAAGCGAATCCGCATGCCCCACAAAATCGCCTTCGCCGGCTTCCGCCACGACCATATCTTCAGCCTCTACGAGCTCGCCCGCGCCTCCGACGAGCTCGAAATCGTCGCCGCCTGCGAAGGCCACGACGAAACCCGGGCCGAAATCCAGGCCAAAGGCACCGCCGAGATCACCCACGACCGGGTCGACAAGATGCTCGACGAGGTCGACTGCGATATCGTCGCCACCGGCACCTATTTCGCCCGCCGCGGCCAAGTCCTGATCAAGGCCCTCGAACGCGGCAAACACGTCATTGGCGACAAACCGCTCTGCACCGCGATGGACGACCTCGACCGCATCGCAGCACTGGCTAAAGACAATCGGCTCAACGTCGGCTGCATGCTCGGCATGCGCGACTCGGGCCAGTTTAGCGGTGCGCGCGACCTGATCCAATCCGGACGCATCGGCGCAATCCACGCCATCGCCTTCGGTGGCCAGCACCCACTGCTTTGGGGCTCGCGGCCCGGCTGGTATTTTGAGGCGGGCAAGCACGGCGGCACTATCACCGATATCGGCATCCACGCCATCGATGTGCTGCCCTGGATCACCGGTCTTAAGTGGACCAAGATCAACGCCGCCCGCTGCTGGAACGCCTTCGCGCCCGAGGTTCCCCACTTCGAAGACGCCGGGCAGATGATGCTGGAGATGGACAATGGCTGCGGGGTATTGGGCGACGTGTCCTACTTCGCACCCGACAAGGCGGGCTATAGCATGCCGTATTACTGGCGAACCACTTTTTGGGGGCGGGACGGCGTGATCGAAACCTCGAGCACGGCCAGTGATATTCAGCTATTGGGAAAGGGCGATGAAGCGGTGCAAATCGAGCCGCTACCCCAATCGCAAAAGGGCGGCTATCTGCGCGCCTTCCTCGACGATATCGCGGGCCGGACGCCCGCCAATGGCCTCGACACCGCCGCCGTCCTACACTCGACGCGCCAGGTCATCCGCATCCAGCAGGCGGCCGACCGCAACGAGCGCGAGGTGGAATTTTAGTAGCGCGCGTTTTTCAACCGGCGCAATGCATCTTCCGCGCCGGTCTGGGCACAGAGCTCGCGGTGAATCTGCGCGTCTATATCGGGTTGTAGAATGTGGTAGTCTCGCGCGATAAAGGCGAGGAGCTCATCGTCGTCGAGTCGAAAGTCCACGAGTATCACTCCCCTGCTACCGGCTGCGAATGCGTCTCCAAAAACCCATTCGGCCTTCTCGTCAAATACTTGAGCCAACTCTCCTCCGGCGCCGCTGCGAAAATTTCATCGTAGAGCCCGTCGCCGCCAAACGAATTGGCGATTACCCCGGGACAATAGGTATACATCACCGTCTGCCGCACCGCGTCCGACTCATTGCGCGAACAATGGGCCATATCGTGCGAAAACAACAACGCATCCCCCGCGCGCATAGGCAACTCCACCAGCATATCTTCAACGCCGTCCCCTTGTGGCCGCGGATAATTGGCCTTGTGCGTGCCCGGTACGACCTTCAACCCACCGCCACCCGGCTCAATATCCCGCATCGCATACATCACATTGAGCAGGTTGTGGCGGATCTGGCCGTTGAAGTGGTAGAAATTATGCGTGACCGATGGCGTGTGGTTGGAGTGCAGCCGGGTCTCGCCGCCGTGCCACTTAAAGGCGATCCAGGTCGATTTTAACCGCGGCCGCTCGATCATCTCGCGGAGATAGGGTATCAACGCGGGGTTGGCGGCCAGCTCGACCAGACTCGGCTCCTGATTGACGATATCGTCGTAGCGAACCTCGGCGTTCTCCCCTGCGGCTACGGCGCGAAAATCTTCCGCCGCCCTTTCCTCCCACGCGTCGATCTGCCCGTTCAAACGGACCAGGTCATTGGCCGCAATTGCGCCCTTGAGCAGGATATAGCCATTGACATCGTAGCGATACAATTCGCTGGGTGTCATCGTCGATCACCTCGTATCAAAGGGTCAATCCCCGCAAGAAATCGCGGTAGAGTAGCGTCTCCGATAAATTGTCGCACTCGTTGCAGTGCTCCCAGTCGATCCACACATATTCGATCCCGAGCCAGCCGCGATAGCCGGTCTGTTGCATCACCCTGGCCACGCGTTGGTAGTCGATGGTATTGTGGGCGAAGCGCTCCTGCAAACGACCCTTGCGCCCGCCGCGGACATGGAAGTGGCTGGCGTGCTGGACCAGCGGCTCGATCGCCGCGTCGGGCAGGCCGATCTTGGTGAAATGGGTATAGTCCAGCGTCAGGGTCAAACCCGGAACATCTGCTATTAGCTTGGCGGCGGCCTTGGGCCGGGGTGCCAGCGAGCCGATATGGGCTTCGACGCCATAGACCAGTTTATGCGCCTTGGCCTGCTCCACCCGCCAGGCCAACTCGTCGACCGCCCGATTCCAGGATGCAACGCGCGACTCCTCCGCAAAGAGCACGCCGGGCAAACCGGTCACGTGCACGGCACCGCACTCGGCGGCGTATTCGAGCGTCTTGCCAAACCCGTCGCGCGCCTTGCGGCGGCGGGTAGCCTGAGGGTGGTTGACGGCGCATTCTTCAAAATCCTCCCCCACCTGCATAAAGACATCGGCAGCGACCAGGCCCCGATCGCCGAGTTTCTTCTTCAGACTGCGCGCTGCACGCCGCAAGTTTTTAAACTCCCGCGACGGCCACAGATGCGAGCGGCCCTCAAAGAGGCCGATATCCACGCCCTTGAGCTCGAGCATCGCGATCAGGTCGAGGACCTTGTCGTGGGCCAGCAGGGGAAAGGTGAAGTCGGCGCAGGCCAGTTTGGGTTTCATGGGGTCTTCCCGATGGTTGAGTTATCCAGTTTATACAAAGAGATCGCCGACCAATATCCGGGCTCGATCCACAACCCTCTCTAAACAGCCAGGGGCGAGCTTGGCCCAATAGGTAATATCCTCATTGGCCTCGTGCCCGCCCCGCTCATAGGCCGCCCGCGTCGGCAGATAGCCGACGTAGTGAGTCGTCATATGCGCGGGAAAGAGAAAGGGCGCGGCCGAATTGGTCTTGAGCGCGAGTTGCCCCTCGACAAAGGGCTCGCCGGGCACCCCGACCACGCCGAGATCGCCGATGCGGAAAACCTGAATCTCATAGGAAAACTCGGCCTCGCGCGCCCGGCAGTATTCGATGCTCTTCGTCGACGCGGCGCGAAACCAGTGCGGATCCACTTCCCCGTTTTCCGCCCGCAGCGGTTGCGGGTCCTTAGCGAGGATCTCGTCTACTTCCCGCAAACGCTCGACCGGAATCTCGCGATAGGGCAACCCGAGTTCCTCGCGCTTCCAGTCCAGCGCGACGCGATCGGCAAAGGTCATATTATAGACGATCCGCTCGCTCATTCCCGCTAACGCGCGACCCATCCGCAGATGATCCGGCCGGCAATCCGGGTCGAAGGGATGCCAGGGGTTGATATTGCCGCAACAGCCATTGATCACCAGCGGCACCACGTCGGCGCCGAAGGCCCGCTGCATCTCCCGCGACCAGGCCCCGGGCCAGTCCGCCGACACGGCCCGGTAGGTCTCGCGCTGCCCGAAGGCGTTGACGGGGTGGCAGGTGTAGTGCAATAGAAAGGCCAGCGGCCGCATATCCATATCCTGGATGCAGCACACGCCGACCTCCGGGTCCATCGGGCCTTCTAGATAGCAGATATCCGCGATGCCGAAGGGCTGCCGCTCCCGGCCCTGCGGCTTGGGCATGGCGATGCTGCCGTCGCGGCGGATACCGCGGCGGTTGAAGGCCAGATCCCCCAGCACCCCGCGCCCCAGCCCGATCCGCGCCGGTTGCATCTTGCCCACCGCTTCCACGGCCACATTAACAACCGCCGCCGCCACCCGGTCGCCATAGGCGCGCTCGGCCCCGCGCAGATATTCGCTCTCTGCCGTGGTCTCGAGCGGAAAATCCGGGTCCAGCATAAAATGGCCGAGGCTCGGCGCCGAGTGGGTCTGGGTCGCCTGGACCATAATGGCTTCGGGCGGCAGACCGGTTTGCGCGCCGATCCCCGCACGGATCTTTTTCGTGTAGTCGCCGGTGACGATGGTCAGATCCAAAATCACCATGCAGACGCGGCGCTCGCCGATGGCAAAGGCGATGGCCTTGGCGTAGAGCGGGTCCATCACCGTCTGCGCCGAGCGGTGCTCGCCGGCCCCGCTGCCCGCCAGATGCGTGCCCGCCGGCGGCGTGATGTCAACCATCGCCGCCCCGGCCTGGAGTAGGCCCGTCCCGTCCATTAGATCCCCCCCCCGAGCAACGCCTCTATTGCATCGAGCTCCGACAGATTAAACCGCACGCTGACCACCGAATTCTGCTCGGGACCGGGCCGGTATTTCACATAGGTCGTCGCGACAAGAGTCCCGTCTGGCAACAACTCCAACCCCGGATAGCCGCAGTCGTGCTCGTGCGGGCCGTGCTGGTGCAGCAACTTGAAGCGAAACTGCCCCGGCCGCCCCGCGACAATATCGTCATAGGTGCCGATCCAAACAACAAAACTGCCCTTGGCCGGACTCCCCGGCGCCATATCGCGAAAGGCGACCACCAGCCGACTATCGTGGGCGTAGCGCGCCTTGTGGCGGTCGCCGGTTAAGCCCCAAGGTGTCTCGCGCAAGTCGGACCACGTCACGCCCTCGTCGTCGGAGGTCTTCAT
>JAYYUU010000100.1:0-5960 GCA_036343835.1 Candidatus Latescibacterota bacterium
ATCCCAGTGTTGACCTCGCCGCTGAACAGCAGCATGCCGATGCATCCGCCGTACCAGCGCCGAGCCGAGTTTTCCAGGTCTTCGATCTTCTGCATCGCCGCCGGCTTGGGCGCACCGGTCAACGTCACCGCCCACATATGCGACAATAGCGCGTCGAAGCCATCGCAGTCTTCTTTTAACTCGCCAACGACGTGGTCGACGGTGTGGAAGAGCTTCGAATACTGCTCGATCATCCGCCGGCCGACAACCTGCACCGAGCCCTCGACGCAGATCCGCGCCTTGTCGTTGCGATCGACGTCGGTACACATTGTCAACTCGGCCTCGTCCTTTTGCGAATTGAGCAGGTCGCGGATCTGCTCGGCGTCCTCCATCGGCGTGCGGCCACGGCGGAGAGTGCCCGAAATCGGGCTGGTCTCGATAAACGACCCGTCGGCCCGGACGAACATCTCGGGCGAGGCCCCGACCAGATGCTCGCCGCCGAGATTGATCAAAAACTCGTAGGGGCTGGGGTTGGTGTGGCGAATACCCTCGAAGAGCTCGCGCGGACTGCCCGAATAGCCGGCGCTGAGCACCTGGCTCGGCACCACCTCGAAGAAATCGCCGCGCTCGGTGCCGGCAATCACCTCGCGCACCTTGTCGGCGTATTCGCCGGGGGCGTGATCGCATTCGACCTCGGTCGCCGCACCGCGTTCGCAGGGCACTGCTTCCGTCCCCCGCTCCAGGCCTTCCGTCGCCAACGCGCCCAACGCGAATTCGTAGCTATAGCGCAGCGCCTGTTCTTTGCGGTGGTCGACGGCGACCAGCTCATCGGGCAGGAAGAGGTGCAGGTCGGGTTGGTCTTGCCCTCGTTCGTGGCGCAATTCGATCGGCTCGAATTGGAATACCAGATCGTAGCCCATCGCCCCGTAAAAGCCCAGGTGCTTTTCGCCTGCAGCCTGCATTTGCGCCACCAGCGCGCGCATCACGCTGAAGATCGTCGGCTGTTTGGAACGCTCTTCCTCGAGAAAATAAGCGGGCATCGGCGCGACCGTGCCTCGTAGCTCGTCGCCCTGGTGCGCCAATTCCGTCAAGTGCTCGTGCTCCTCCAACCCCTGGCGCAAAACCTCCAATAGCACTCCGCCGCGCGCATTGAGCGCGCGGAAGGTGAAATCGCGCTGCCGCGCCACCAGTTCCAATGGCGGATCGACGAAGCCGATATCCCAGCGACTGTAGCGGCCCGGATACTCGTAGCCGCTGGCGAAGACGGCGCCGCGGTGGGTATTGAGCCGCTCGAGCAATTCTTCGAGTGGACGCTTGAGCGGCAGGACCTCGGTCCGCCGGCGGACTTCGACGCCGCCGGCGGTGCGAAAGGTTTCCGTATGGGCGGTCATTTCATTGTTCTCCAAATAAAAAACGCAGACGCCCAAGGGCGTCTGCGATGAAAAAATCACAGATTATCGCAGTCTAGCGGATGGACGCACCTCTTCCCTTGTTCGGAATATACCAAGAGCGCCACCAATAACGAGTATATAGCGGATTGTTCATGAGTTTTCCCAAATTCGATTACAGCGCTAAAAGTAAAAGGGACGCTGGCCGATGTCAAGTCGCCAACACCATCTCCAGCAGATTCCCCCCCCAAATCAACTGCACCGCCGTCACCACCAGCATCCCGTAGATCACCCGATTGAACCACACATCGCTAAACTGCTGGTTCAAAAATACCCCCAGCTTGACCCCCACATACGCCAGCGGCGCCAGCAATAGCGTCGTCTTAAAAACATCCGCGTGGAAGAGCCCCAAACCCCAGTAGGGCGGCAACTTGAGCAGGTTGAGCGAGGCGAAGAAGATCACCGTAGTACCGACGAAGATCTGGCGCGGGAACTGCTGCGGCAGCAGATAAATCACCACCGGCGGCGCCCCGGCGTGGGCAATCGTCGAAGTAAAGCCCGCCACCGCCCCCATCAGCGTACCCTCAAACCCACCCGGGTGCCGCTGCTGCAAAGCCCCCAGAATCGCCGCTCGCCCGACCTGGAAGCAGACGAAGACCAGGGCCAGACAGCCCAGCCCCACCTCGAGCATGCGTTCGTGCTGGCTGAAATAGCCAAAAAAAAAGCCCCCGCGCCGATTCCGAATACGGAACCCGGCAGGAGCCTTTTGACGCTCTGTTTATCGAAAGTACTGCGATAGTGTTTGACGGCAAACACGTCGCAGGCAATCAACAACGGCAACAATAGCGCCGCCGCGTCGGCCACCGAGACCATCAACGCCAATAGCGGCATGGCCAAAATCCCAACACCGCCGCCAAAGCCCGCCTTGGCGACCCCGATCAACAGCACCGCCCCCACCGCGCAGACCCAGAAGGCCGCCGGGTATTCGGGCAGCACTACTCGCCTTTGATGTGGGTCACTTCGATATCGAGATCCTCGCGGTTGGCGATTCGTTCGACCTGGCCGTCCTTGACCCACACCACCCGATCCGAGACGCTGAGCATCTTGTGGTCGTGGGTCGCCGAAATGATCGTCACTCCGGAATTCTCGTTCATCTCTTTGAGCAGTTCGATAATTTCGGTGCCGGTGCGCAGGTCCAGATTTCCCGTCGGCTCGTCGGCCAGCACCACCGCCGGGTCGTTGGCCAGCGCCCGGGCCACCGCCACGCGCTGCTGCTGACCGCCCGAGAGTTCGTAGGGCTTGTGCGAATAGCGCTCGCCCAGACCGACCTTGCTCAATAACACCATGCCCTTGTCGCGGGCCTCGTCGCTGGTCAGCCCGGCGAAGACCATCGGCAGGGTGACATTTTCGAGCGCGGTCATCACCGGAATCAGATTAAAAGACTGAAAAATATAGCCGATCTTGCGGCAGCGCAGCCAGGCCAGCTCATAGGCGTCGAGCTGGGCGACATCGACCTCGTCGATATAGACCTTGCCCTCCGTGGGCTTGTCGAGACCGCCGACCATATTGAAGAAGGTGCTCTTGCCCGAGCCCGAAGGACCCATAATCGACAGATATTCGCCGGTGTAGATCTCCATATCCACCCCGCGCAACGCATGCACCTCAATCTCGCCCATCTGGTAGACCTTCTTGACCTTCTGGGTTCGCACTACGGTGCGTTTTTCCTCTTCCTGGACGGCGGCGGTCGCGCCTTGGGCCGTTTCGGTCATCGCGGTGTCTCCTTAGAAAGGTTCAGGTGTCGGAGCGCATGGCTTCAACCGGCTCCATCTTGGCCGCGCGATAGGCCGGCAACATCGCGCCAATCAGCGAAAGCAGAGTGCCCACCACCAGCGCGTAACCAGCCGACTCGGCGATGCCGCTAAGCGGAAAGTAGTCGAACACGTGGCCGCCGTAGTCCATCAGCGCCAGCGCCAAGGTCAGCGCAAAACCGATCGCGATCCCCGCCGAGGTGCCGGCAAAGCCCTGGAAGGTCGACTCGAGCAGGAAGAGCTTGACGATAAAGCTGTCCAGCGCCCCCAGACACTTCATGGTGCCGATCTCGCGGAAGCGCTCGGTCACCGACATCAGCATCGCATTGGCGATGCCGACGACGCAGACCAATAGCGAGAGGCTGATCAACCAGGTCTGTTTGGATTTTTCCTCCTGCATCCGGGCCTGGGCTTCGACCGAAGCCTCACCCGACTCGGCGATGCCGGTCTCGATGCCGTTTTTCTGCAATAATAAATTTATTTCGCTCTTATTGACATCGCGCAGGCTGCCGACGATCTCGTTGCTGCTCCACACCGACATCAAAAAGGCGATGGCCAGAACTACGCCGCTGGTGGTAATCAGCGAGCGGCCAAAGCGGATTTTGAGGCTGCGGAGACTGATCTCCACCGCCTTGCTCATCGGCAGCACGATCTCCCGACTGCCCACTAGACGCTTTTCAGACATAGCATTCTCCCGACAAAAAGCTCGCACTCACAATACGCAAAGAAGGGCAAAAAATCAATACCCCGCCCCGGCGCGGCGCCCCAAGAGCGCGCGGGCTTCGGCAAAAAGACCCAAGGCCTGATTCACCTCTCCATCGCCGTCCAACCGCACCCGGTAATACTGCTCATCGCCCCAGAGCACGCGGGCGAACCCGGCCTTGAGTTCGCGGCGCAAAAAATCCCGGTGGGAGACCAATTCCTCAGCGCCGACCTCCCATTCCTCGTCTGCTAGGAAGGCGGCAAAGGCCGCAAGCCCGTCGTCCGACACCTCGTAATCCGACCGATACGCGTCAAAATCCCGCAGCCAATCGCCCCGGTTCCCGACCCAAACCCCGCTGAAGTCGGCGATGACCCCGCTCGAGAAGAGGTCGATGGCAAAGTCGGAATATTCCTCGACTCTGAGCAGCGTATCCGGGGTGATCCCACCACCGCCGTAGACCGGCCGGCCCGAGGCGGTGTAAAAAATTTCCTTGCCAGCGCGCAGACTATCGATGCTATTGGGATCCACATCGTCGATCCCCGCCTGGATATAGGCCTGGATATTATCGGTATAGGGTCGCTGAATCAATCGCCCCAAAGGCGTGTAGTAGCGCGCCACGGTCAATAGCAGCAACCCGCCATTGCTCCTGAGTGGGAACTGCCCCTGGACCAGTCCCTTGCCAAAGCTGGTCTGGCCCGCGACCAACCCCAGGTCGAGATCCTGCACGGCGCCGGCGACGATCTCGGAGGCCGAGGCGCTGCCGTGGTCGATCAGCACCACCAGCGGCAACGAATCGCCGCCGAGGGATCGCCGGGCCCGGTAATCGCGCCGCCCGTCGCGCCCCTCGGTGTAGACGACCAAAGAACCTTCTTCTATGAAATAATCCGCCACCTCGACCGCCTGCTGCAAAAGACCGCCGCCATTGTCGCGCAGGTCGAGCAACAATCGCTGCAGGCCCTGCCGACGCAAGGTCTCCAGGGCCTGCCCCAACTCCCCACCGGTGGTCTCGGCAAAGCGCACGATGCGCACATAGCCGGTACCCCCGGCGAGCATAAAGGCATAGGGCACGCTCTGCAGCGCAATGCGGTCGCGGCGGATTTCGAGATCGAGCAACGCGGGCCGGCCCTGGCGATGGACGGCGACCCGCACCTCCGACCCCCGGGGGCCCCGCAGCTTCTCCATCACCTCTTCGGTGGTGATGCCCTCGGTGGGTATGCCCTCGATCTCGACGATGTGGTCACCGGCCCGCAACTTGCCATAAGAGGGCGAACCGACAATCGGCGCAATGACCAGCAACCGACCCTGTCGCACCTCGAAGTAGATGCCGATCCCTTCGAAGTCGCCGCGATAGGTCTCGGCCATCTCCTCGTATTCGGCGGCCAACAGATAACTCGAATGCGGGTCCAGTGCCGCCAACATCCCCCGCACCACGCCCCGCGCCAGCGAGTCGGACGCAACCGGCTCCAGATACTGCAGCTGCACCCTCTGCAAAGCCTCGTCCAACAGGCCCACCTGGCCGCGATCGTCCAGTGGCTCCGGCGCGGCACCGAGCTCGGTCGGGCTGCGATAGAGATTGTCGCCCGCGTCGAGGCCTGCTACCAACCCGTCGAGGCCCGCGTCGATGACGCGCAGACTGTCGACTTCATCGACGTATTCGCGGTGAATCCTATCGCGGACCTCGAGCACCAGCCGCAGACCAGGCTCTCGCGCTGGCGCGTTGTCCGCCCCCAGGGCCAACAGGCCGCAAACCAGCCAGACCAGGGTACCACCCTTCATTTATCCGCCCCAATCTCGATCAGTGGCAGCGGTTCCGCGTCGTTGGTCCCGCGACTTGCCACCATCTCGGCAAACGAGACCGGGACCATGCTAATGCGCAAACTCTTCGCACCCCAATTCCGCCCTAGTTGCTCCAGGGATAACGACATCGTGCTCGGTGTAAAAATCAACTGGTCGATCGCGTAGTCCCGCACCAGACCCTCCAGTTCGTCGACCAGCCCGATCACCGGCCGGCCCGCCAGCGGTCGATCTCGTTGCCCCGATGCCTGGCCCACCACGCCGATCAGATCGTAGCGCGAGGTGCCC
>JAYYUU010000101.1:0-15572 GCA_036343835.1 Candidatus Latescibacterota bacterium
GGTGGGGTAAACTTAAAGTTTGGTCTTCGGGTATTCGCGAGCGGCTCTTGCCGCTCGCAGATAAACCCACTATGATAAGCGCAGGAGAAAAAATAGAGACATCAGCAGGTTGTCATAATATAACAAATGATGCTTGAGAGAAATAGATAATGGGACAAACACTGAGGGACTTACTCAATCGTAGCTTTGCCGCCCATGCGGCGCAGACGGCCATTCGGATATTACAACCGGTGGCGGGGAGTCGCCAATGGCGCTACGAACCCCTGAGCTATGCCGAACTCAAAGAGCGCCGCGATCGGCTGGCCGCTGGTCTGTCGGGGCAGGGGCTGGTCAAGGACAAGCGGGTGGGCATTCTCACCGATGGCGGCAGCGAGCCGCTGCTGGTCTTTCTCGCCGCCGATTTTCTCGGGATTAGCGCCGTGCCGCTGTGTATCAAATCGCCCGACGAGGTCCTCGCCCATAGCATAGAGCATTCGGGGATCGAATTACTGGTCGTCGACCGCAGGGGTTACGAACAGTTTGGACAAATTCGCGCCCGGCTGGACAAGGTGCCACAACTCGTGTTGACCGAGGGCAGTGCCGAGGATGCACTGCCTTGGGAGCAACTGCTGGGGAGCGATGCGGCACTGCCTGAAATCGAGGTCTTGCCGGAAGACGAATCGAAGATCCTCTACACCTCGGGTTCGTCCGGGTTGCCCAAAGGCGTGATCCAAACCCATGCCAATATCGTCGCCAATGTCGAGGAGGTCTGGGACGCGATCAGCCCGCGGGGGTCCTTCCGGATGTTCAAGTCGGTGCCCGACTATCACTCGATGGGCATTCTCAATATCTACTTTCCCCTGGCCAAGGGGTGGACCCTCGACCTGGCCCGCTCGCCCGACCGCGTGCTGAGCGATATCCGCCTTTCGGAGCCCGAGGGCTTTCTCACCGTGCCGTTGATTCTCGACAAGGTCTATGGCAATGTGCGCAAGAAGATCGTAGCCGGCGGGGTCAAGGGCCATTTGATCCAGCGCTCGATAGCGGCCAAGGAGCGCCTGGCCCGCGGGCAAGCCGGGTTTGGCGACCAGCTTTTTTTGGCCGCAGTCGGTCGATCGACCATCGCCAAAATTCGCGCCCAACTCGCCAATCGGGTCGGTGCCAATCTCGATGTCCTGATCGTCGGTTCGGCCAAGGCGGATCCGGAGGCACTGGATTTCTTCCACGAGGTGCTCGACATCACTACCTTCGAAGGTTATGGCACGACCGAGTGCGCGCCGCTGATTGCGGCCAATGGCCTGGGCGGGCGCAAGAGCGGCACTGTTGGTCGGCCATTGCAGGAGGTAAAGTTGGTGGCCGCAGACGGTGCGGAATTGGGTTATGGCGATCCGTTGCAGGGGGAGTACCGCTCCAGCGGGGAGCAGGTCGGAGAATTGTGGACCAGCGGTCCCAATGTCATGCGCGGCTATTTGGACGACGCCGAGCAGACGCAAAAGGCGCTGGTCGAGGAAGGGGGCAAGGTCTGGTATCGAACCGGGGATCTCTTCAGCATCGACGCCGAGGGTTTCCTCACCTTCCGCGGACGGCTCGGTCGGCAGTTCAAACTGCGCAATGGCGAGTTTGTCAATCCGGAACTCTTGGAGCGAATTTTTGCCCGGGCGCCCTTGGTCGAACACGTCCTGGTCTACGGCGATCAGCAGCGCGACTATCCGCTGCCGCTGGTGACGGTGGATGTGGAGGAGGCGAAGCAGAGCGGCATCGCCGGGTTGCCATTGGAGGACGAGGCGATGCTGCGCGTACATTCCGGCTTGGCTGAGCGAATTCGCGAGGGACTCCTCGCCGAGGCCGCTGCCGCCGGGTTGCCCAGCTACCAGCGTCCGCAACGGGTCGCGCTATTGCCCGACCCGCTGAGCGAGGACGCCGGGACGCTGACCAAGGGGCTGAAGAAGATCGTGCCCAAGGCCATTGTCGAACGGTATCGCGAACTCGTCGAAGCGACCTACGGATCGTAGACCGGCGGCCTACTAGTCGTCGCGCAAGGTCGCCCACAGGTTGGTCAACAAGGTCCGGTTGTCGCCGCCCGCATAAATCATCTCGCCGCCCATGCGGCTAAAGGATTTGCAGAAGCGCAGATAATACGCCGGGTCGTCTTGCGGCGGTTCACCTCGGCTCCAGTCCCAGTCGACCCGGGCCAGGTCGTTGACCAGGATAAAGGGCTGGACGGGGTCGAGGCCCTGTTGTCGCCGCAGGTTGTTGGCGAAGGACATGGCTTTTTCAAAGACCTGCGGCGCCATGATTGCCGATCCCACCGAGAGAAATACCCCTTTATCCAATTGGCTTACGCCGTGCGCGAACACCCGATAGTCCAAATAGGCACCTCGGCCCAGCGCCGCGCCATTGGCCGCCGGGTGGTTGCAGATAATGTCGTAGCCGATGCCCGGATGCACCGTTAGCGGCACGCGCGTCCGATAGGCGGCGGCGGTGAGGGAGAAGTCCTGGTGCGGGTGGGCGACGGCATGGAAGCCCGCGGGCAGGTCGTCGCGCTGCATGGCCTGGAGCAATTCGGCGCGGGCCGGCATCAGCGGATCGTCGGTCGGCGCTGCGGCCCAGGCGCTGAGTGCGGCGGCGAGGGCGGCGGGTTCGGGTAGTGCGCAGCCCTCTTCGGCGATAAAGCGTCCCAGCGCTTCGCCATAGCCCATGTCCGCGACGGCCCCGGCTAGCACGGCCAGGTGGATGTGGCGTCCAGTTTCGTCCCAGGTGCCAAAGCAGCCCGCTGCGACGTGGGTGCGCACGTCTTCTTCCGAGCGACCGCCATAGGCGTATTCCCAATCGTGGATGGTGCCGGCACCATTGGTGGCCAGGTGGGTGATCCAGCCCGTTTCGAGGAGTCGGGCGACAATGGGTCCCAGCCCGTTTTTGACCAGATGGGCTCCATAGGCCAGCATGGTGGAGGCGCCATTGTCCCGCGCGCGGCGGATGGCCGCGGCCGTCGCGGCGATGGCGGGGGCCATGGGGCCGGGGTCGGGTGGGGGGGCGTCGGGGTCGACGCGGATCTCATCTAGGTGGTGTTTGCTCTCGCGGGATGCCAGGGGCTGGACGTGGATTTGACGGGGGTCGAGTTGGTTATAGGCCACGGCGCACCTCCTGCAGGCGGCGGCGAATTTGGGTGGGTCGAGCCGTCCCGGTCGTGCCCAGTTGCTGGACGGTGATCGATGCGGCCAAAGAAGCGAGCGCGGCGGCTTCCGTCAAGTGGGCGCCGGCGGCGAGGGCGGTGCTGATCGCCGCCGAACAGGCGTCTCCCGCGCCGACGATGTCGACGGGACCGGCAACGCGGACGGCGGATATTCGCTCGATCGCATGCCCGTCGGCTACGAGCATCCCCTTGGTGCCGAGGGTGAGGAAGACGGGGTAGCCGGTGCGCTCGCTCAAAGTTTGGGCGCAATCCCGGGCGATCTTGAGCGACGGGCGACCCTTGCGGTCGAGTGCCGCCATGGCTTCGCGTTGGTTGGGTTTGAGGATGGCGTCTTTGAAGAGACCGATGCGCTCGCGCGAGTCGGCCAGGACAACGGGACGCGAGCGGTGGTCTAGTGCTGAGGCGAGGGCGCGGCGCACGCGACTGGTGAGGACGCCGCAATTGGCTTCGGCAACCTGGTCGAGCAGCACCGCGGCATCCCAGTGGTGTAGACGGTTGTGGATATGGGCGATGATTTGGTCCTGTAGCGCGGCGGGAGTCGGTCGGCGATTCTTGGCGTCGAGGCGTTCCAGTTCCTCGATTACGGGCCGGCTGCGCTGGTTGCCGTCGATATAGCAGGGTTTGCCATAGGTTGGGGTGAAGCGGTCCGCGGCGGTTATGAACCCGGCTAAATCCAATTCCAACTCGCGCATCGCCCGTCGCAACTCATAGCCTTCCCCATCGTCGCCGCAATAGCCCACGGCTTCGATCGTTCCCACGCCCAGGGCCCGCAAATTGGCGGCAACCGTACCGGCGGCTCCGACCTGTCGCCGGTGCCGAACGACCTGATAGCAGGTCCGGCCCGTCTCCAGCGATTTTTCGTCGAGGGCGGGATCGCAATCGAAATAGGCGTCGAGGAAAAAGTCGCCGATCACGCCGACCCGCAACGAGGGGAAGACGTCCAGCAGCGCGCGCAGGCGGGTCGGGGTTAATTCAAGCATCGATTTCTCCGCAGAGGAAGGATAGCAGCAAGTCGGATTCACACCAGTCCGCTACGAGGATGTGAGCTTCAGCTGCGCACAGGCGTTCTTTTTTCCACAGGTCCCATCCATAGCCCACGCTTTCCAGGCTGGCGATGCCGACGGCGATTCCACCGACTGACCGCGCGACTTCGATTTCCACATAGCCATCGCCGAAAACGGCCAGTTGTCCTCCCCGCACGTCGTGGTCGGTGCAAATGCGTTCTACTACCCTTTGCTTGGAAAAAGATTGGTAGTCGTCTCGGGCGCCGTAAATGCGGTCGGCGAAATAGTGGTCTAAGCCCAGCAACTTGGCCTCCGCGATGACGAATTGTTCATCGGTGCCGCTGGCCAGGTGGCAGACCGTGCCGCGCCGCGCCAGGTCGTCTAGCAGATCGGTACTGCCCCGTATGCGGTAGCTCATCTCGTCCGCACCTTGTTGTAGGTCGGCAATGCGGTGCGATATTTTTTTTTGTAGGCGATCCAGGTACTGCCATTTGTATTCGCGGGGTTCGCGGGGCATCCCTCCCCGCAGGGCGACTTCCTCGGCGAGCCGGATCATCTGATAGATGGTCTGGCGGCCCGTCAGTTGGGTGATGAATTCACTGCAGACTTGGCGCAGGGTGTCGCGGTCTTCGCGCGTGGGCGTCTGCTCAAGTTCTGCGACGCATTGGGCCAGCATCACTTCCTGCCAGCCGGCGCGAATCAACGATAGCGTGCCATCGAAATCGAATACGGCATGGCGGATGGGCTCCCTGTTGGGCAAGGGGGCGTAGATTTCGATAGCTGTGCCTAAGCGCTGGATGGGATCGGTGGACATATCGCATGCGTTCTTCTTGGGTGAGGAGAGCGGCTGGTTAGAAAATAGGCGAATGGTAGCAGGAGGGAAAAGTGAGGTCAATGGGGCAGGACTTGATTTAGGGTGCATCGCATCATATCTTTTAATGCCGTTTTATTATATGTCCTTTATTCTCACCGAGTTGAAATAAAACGTGAAAATTCGCAAAGCCGTGTTCCCCGTAGCTGGTATGGGCACGCGCCTATTGCCGGCGACCAAGTCCCAGCCCAAGGAGATGTTGCCGGTCGGTTATAAGCCCGTGGTCCAGTATGTGGTCGAGGAAATGATCGCGCAGGGGCTGGATCGATTTCTCTTTATCACCGGGCGCAAAAAGCGGTCGATTGAGGATCATTTCGACGACGATCCCGAGTTGGAAGCCCGGCTGGCCGACAAGTCGTTTGGCGAGGTCGACTACGCCAGCGCGGGCATCGAATTCTACTACGCGCGACAGCGGCGCCCCACCGGCAATGGCGATGCCGTGCGCATGGCGCGGGAGTTCATCGGCGACGATTCCTTTGTCGTGGGTTTCGGCGATACCATCATCCACTCGCCGCGCACCCCCGGCGTAGTCGGGCGGATGATGCAGTCGCATATCGAATCGGGGGCGGCTGCCACGATCGGCGTTTGGGAAGTGCCGCGCGAGGAGACCTGTAAATACGGTGTGGTCACGCCGCAGGGTGAGGCCGGCAGCGACTTCGCCATCGCCGATATCGTCGAAAAGCCCCCGGTAGAAGAGGCGCCCAGCAATCTCGCGGTGGCGGCCCGCTATATTTTTACACCGGAGATTTTTATCGCCTTAGACGCGATAGAGCCCGGGATCGGTGGTGAGTTGTGGTTGGCCGATGCCATCCGCATCCTCCTGCAGCAAGGTGCACAGGTCCGCTGCGTGCGCCTCGAGTCCGACGAAATGCGCTATGATATTGGTACTCCCTTGACCTACTATCGGGCCTTTGCCGATTTCGCCCTGGCCGATCCCGAGTTCGGCGCGGCGTTTCGCGCGTATCTCCAGGGAAAGCTGGCCTAGCTATGGAGCTTGTGATCGACTATGGTCGCGACGGCCTGGAAATCGAAGTCCCCGAATCGGCCACAGTTTTGCAGATGGCTGCCGGCGCAGGGCTCGAGCGGATCGATGCACGGCTCGACCAGGCGCTCGCCCACCCGATCGGGACCCCGGCGCTGCGCCAGTTGGCCAGAGGGCGGAAGGATGCCTGCGTGGTCATCGCCGATATCACCCGTCCCGTCCCCAACGCCACCATCTTGCCCCCCCTGCTGCGGATCCTTGAGGAGGAGGGCATCGCCCGCGAGGAGATCACCATTCTGGTGGGTACGGGTTTGCACCGACCCAACGAAGGCGAGGAACTGATGCAGTTGGTGGGGGCTGAGATCGCCGCCGATTATCGCATTGTCAATCACATGGCTCGCGAGCGGGAGACCTTGACCTATCTCGGCGAGACCTCGGGCGGCGCCCCGATATGGATAGATGCGCTCTACGTGGAGGCCGATCTGAAAATCGCGACTTCGTTGATCGAACCGCATCTGATGGCCGGTTATTCGGGCGGTCGCAAGGCGATATGCCCGGGGTTGATGGGCGTCGAGACGATGCGCGTTCTGCACGGCCCCGAACTGTTGGGGCACCCGCTGGCCTCGGAGGGCCAGATTGAGGGCAATCCCTTCCACCGCCAGGCCCTGGAAGTGGCGCAGCGGGCCGGGGTCGATTTTATGCTCAATGTGGCGATGAACGACCAGCGGCAGATCACCGGAATTTTCGCCGGCGACCTGGAAAAAGCCCACGCCGCAGGAGTTGACTTTGTCGCAGAGCAGAATGGGGCCACAGTCGACGAGCTAGTCGATATCGTCGTCACCAGCAGCGCCGGCTGGCCGCTGGATCTGACATTCTACCAGGCGGTCAAAGGGCTTACCGCGGTATTGCCCATCGTCAAAGACGGTGGTACAATTCTCATCGCTGCTCGTTGCGCCGAGGGATTGGGGAGTCCGGAATTCGAGGAGATGCTACTCAATACGCCCGGCGTCGCCGAGTTCGCTACTTGCCTCGCGGATTCCGATTTTTTCGCCATTGACCAATGGCAATTACAAGAGTTGTGCAAGGTGCTCGACAAAGTCGAGGTCATGGTCTATTCCGAGGGCATTGATCCCCAGTACCGCGACAGGGTCTGGGTCGATGTCGTGCCCTCGGTCGAGGTGGGGCTGGCCGCGGCGCTCGAGCGACACGGGGCTGGGGCGCGCATCGCCGTCGTACCCAAAGGACCCTATGTCCTCACTCGCACCGCGCAGACTGAGGGAGCGTACTGATGTCGGTATTGGGCAGGCGGTTTTGGTGGGGATTGGCCCTGGTGGCCGCGTTGTATCTGGGTTTGCCAGAGGCGGGGGCCATCGTGCCGATCATGGGATTGGGCGAGGGGCAAAAGGAGCGGGAAGAGCAAGAACCTCAGGTCGCACCGACGCTTCCCGATAGCGCCGGCGACGAGGCCTTGCAACAATTGTTGCTCTTTATGCCTTTCCGCGACAAGTCGAAGTACAAGGGCGAGTGGAATGTGTACTCTGAACTACCTCGCGGCCTGGCCGATTCGCTGCGCGGCAGCACCTTTTTTCGCACCCTCTCAATTGATTCGGTCCTCGTCCGGCTAGAGAAGAGGGAACTGCAGGGCAAACTCGACCCCGAGCGCGCCCTGGATATCGGTCGCGAGTTGGGCGTCGACTACGTCGTGTTGGGCCAGATAGACGAGATGAGCATGAAGCGCTTCCGCGCCACCGTACCGATCGGCGGCTATCGCAGCTATCAGGGACTGACGATTGTCCAGCTATTCCCCTACAAGGTCATCGACGGGGAGCCGGCCGGCGATGTGGTGCGCGAAGCAGCCGAAGACAGCAAGCGCTATGGCATTACCAATCCGGCGGCCTATGTACCGCTGGAGAAGGAGTATTTTCTCCTGGGGCAGATGGAGTGGGGCAGCGAGGAATTCCATCAAACCCTGTTGGGCAAGTCGGTGAGCAAGTGCCTGGACCTTCTGGCGGTCGGACTCGACAGCCTGATCCAGCCTCCGGCCGCACTGAGGGTCTCAGAGCCCAAGCTCATATCGATCGACGGAATTCAGGCCTATATCAATGTGGGCCTGGCCGATTCGGTGCAAAATGGCAACAAATACGGCGTCTGGGATAAGGGCAGGGAATTGCGGGATCCGGATACGGATGAGGTATTGGGCAAGGCCCTGTCGCGCCGGGTCGGGGTGGTGCAGATAGAACAGGTGCTCAGCGACCACCTGTCGCTGGTGCGGATCTTGGATGGACAGGACGCGGTCGAGGAGGGCTTTGGCATTCGCGCCGAATAGGGCGCGGCAGCTCGCATATGATCTCATTGCTGACTAAAACGCTATTGGCGCTGGCCTGTTTGGTCGCCCTGCGCACCGCCGCAGATGAAAATATGCCGGCCGGGGGGGACCGCATCTTCTACCTTTACTCACCTGAATCGGCGGAGCAGCGTCAGCGGGTTGCGCGATTGTGGCAACGATTTGGCGCTGGGCACTTCGTCGCCATTGTGCGCGAAGGGCGCGGGCCGGAGGGGCTGCCCTCGATAGCGAAATCCGCCGCCGCCCGGTCGGCCATTGTGCCGGAGTATATCAAGGCGCGTCTGGATTCGGACCGCGACTATTTTGCGCTGACCGGTCCAGGGGGGGCTTTGCGCCGAACGGGCCGGGGAATCGACTTGGAGGATGCGCTCTCTCCCGCAATAATTGCGACAGAAGTGGACGAGAGTACCTGGGGCAAAGTGAAAGACTTGTTCAGGTAGGGGGGCTTGCTCTCGGTGGCGGGACGATACCGGAGGCTTATTTTATAGATCCGGCCACAGGGCCGGTTTTTTGCGCATAAGAAGCCGTCTTAAAACCACTACGGTTTAGTTCGTGGCCGGTGATCGCTAATAGCAGCACCGGGTAATGGTCGGTAAACCTTGTAAATACAGATACATCTGGTTTTAGTTTTACGATCTACATAACGCTTAACTAAACCGTGTTGGTCTTAAAAGCCCTGCGGGCTGTCGCGCGGCTGTGCCAATCGTGGATCGGCGTTGCCTAATAGCAGCCCGATCGCCAGGATCTGGCCCTCTTTAGGCGCCTGGCCCACAATCGGCTCGCTCGCGCTTGGAGTTCACCAGGGGTTTTAAGACGGTTGCTAAGCCATTTTATAACTCATGTCCGAACGGTCTACTGATTTTTCCATCAAGCGCATAGACGCCTTCGCCCATTGCGTCCGCCTGTGCGGCGTCGGTGCCTTGTGGTATCATCGCGTCGTCGTCGAAGGCGGTCACAACCTGCCGCGCGAAGGTCCTGGTTTGCTCTTGCCCAAGCATCACGCCTATCGCGACATAGTCGTTGAAGGGGTTTTGCTGCACCGAATCACCCGGCGTTATGCCACCTATGTTATGAAGCGTGGTCTGTGGGGGATCATCGAGTATTTCGGTGGGCTCAAAGTGGTGCGGCCCAAAGATATCAGGCGCATCGCGGATCGGGAGCAGCGCCGGGCTGAGATTCGGCGGGCTCGCGTGGCGAATCAGCAGATGCAGGATTATCTGGACGAACTCTACCGCCATGGGGAATTGGTCATATCGCACCCTGAGGGCATGCGCTACCAGGACGAATTGGGACCGCTGCGAAAAGAAGTGATCGAACATCTGGTAAAGGCGGAGGAGCGGTTGGGAGTGCGCGTGCCGCTGATCCCCATTGGGTTGGAATACGCAAGTTATGCCCGACCCCGATCTCCGGTCTACTTTCGCGTCGACGAGCCGCTCTACGCCGATTCATTCGCCGATGTAGGCGCTCTGATGAACCATCTGGATGGGCGTTTGCGGGTGCTCAGCGGCCTGACCTGACGAGATTCCGTATATGAAAATCACGTGGTGGAGGGAATACATGGTCAACTTAGCTATAATGGTCTTGGTCCTCGCATTGGCGGGTTGCGGTTCGAATCAGATCACCGTCGAGATAAAGGGCGGGGACGGCCAACTGGTCCGCCTCGACGCCAACAAAGTTCAATATAAATTCAACAAATTGGTCAAAGCCGGAACCTATGTCTTCCCCGAGCCGGATAGCAAGATCGACTTGGGCAGCGGTAGCTATGTGATCAATGTCTCGGCGGGGGATTATCTGGAGACGTTGGTCCTGCCATTGGAACCGCCACCGATATCGGGCGTGGAGAACTATACGGCTACTTTCAATATTCCCTCCCGGAGCAATACCGGCTTCAAGCGCGAAGGCACGATTCTCTACGCTTCGACGAAGAAAAACGCTCGCAATTGGGACCTGTTCACCATCAAGGCCGATGGCAGCGAAGCCCGGCAGTTGACCGACACCCGCGACTTTGAGCAGCACCCCTCGTGGTCGGCCGATGGCGAGAAGATCCTGTTCACCCGTGGCGACGTGATGACCAATATCGACATCTACACCATGGATGCCGACGGCTCCAATGTCGTGCGGCTGACCGAGCATCCCGAGCGCGATCAGCGCGGCGCCTTCTCGCCCGACGGCCAGACCGTGGCCTTCGTCAGCCAGCGCGATGGCGACGTGGCGATCTGGCTGGTCGACGGCGACGGGGCCAACCCGCGCAAACTGGTCAAGGGCCGCGAGCCCTCGTTCTCGCCCGACGGCCGCCAGGTGGTCTTCACCTCCTCGGCCTTCCACGCCAACGACGAGATCTACCTCATCGACCTCGACGGTTCGAATATGATCCGCCTCACCGAGAATATGCACAAATTCGACTGGTTCGCTTCGTGGTCGCCCGAGGGCGATCGGCTGGCCTACAACTCGGAGGTCTTCGGTGGCCAGGAACTGATGATTATGCGGACGGATGGCGAGGCAAAAATTCGAGTCACGATCGCCGAGAAGACCTACGAGCAGGAGCCCGTCTGGTCCCCCGACGGCAAGGGGTTGGCCTATGCCGGCAGGATGGGTGACGACGACTACGATATCTATATCATCGGCACGTCTGGGTTCGATCTGGACGACCTCGATTCGCCACCGCTGATACCCACCAATCTGACCGACAATGACGACCGCGACGATATGACACCGAGCTGGCGATCCTACTGATCCACCATGGTGTTCAAAGGGGTTGCAGGCGCTTCCTGGCTTTGGATAGTTTTGGCTCTGGGCTTGATGCTGCGGCTGATTGGCCTGCAAGAGCCCCTGATCGATAAGCAGGCCTGGCGTCAGGCCGACACTGCGGCCATCGCCCGCAATTTTTATGAAGAGGGCAATGGGCTGTGTTACCCTCGGGTCGATTGGCGGGGCACCACTTCCGGTCACGTGGAGACGAATTTTCCCCTTTATCCCTTTGCAGTATCCCTGCTCTATGGAATCGCCGGCGAATCTTGTGAATGGCTCGGGCGGCTCGTGGCTGCGCTGTGCTCAACGGCGACGGCGGCTTTGCTCTATTTATTGGCCCTGCGGCTTGGAGTGCGGCAGTTGGGGGCGCTGTTGGGGAGTCTGTTTTATCTGCTCTTTCCCTTGAGTATTTACTATGGTCGCGCCTTTATGCCCGAGGCATTGATGCTCTTGTTGAGCGTGGGGGCACTGTGGTCTTTTGCGCGGTGGAGCGACGGTGGAAGCCGGTGGTCTTTCGCGCTGGCGGCGCTATTGGCCGCGCTGTGCTTTCTCGTCAAAATTCCCACGCTCTATCTCGGTTTTCCGCTGGTCGCCCTGGCCTGGGCGCGCTGGGGTTGGCGCTTGCTTCGCAAGCCGTCCCTTTGGCTCTACTTGGTATTGGCCGTGGGGCCAGCAGTGCTGTGGTATTGGCATGCCAGCCTGCTTTTTGAGGAGACGGGTTTGACCTTCGGTATCTGGAATCGCTACGGCTATGACAAGTGGGACCGCAGTTTGCTTTTCGCGGCCGATTTTTACCTGACAATGCTGACCCGATTTTGGCACAGCATCTATACGCCGGTGGGGGCGGTCCTGGTTTTGGCGGGGCTCGCCCTGTGGCCGACTCAGCGACGCGAATGGGTGCCCTGGATTTGGCTGGGGGGACTGTTGTTGTATCTTTTCCTCATCCCCGAGGGCAATCGCAAGCTGCACTACTACCAGTTGCCCTTTGCCCCAGTTGGCGGGCTTTTGGCGGGGCGGGCAGTCGAGGCCATTATGGGTGGGGCGGGTGCAGATCGCGCGGGTTGGAGCCGATTGGCGAGGAACTGGAATCCATTGCAGCGCGTCGTTTTGATAGGCGCTCTGATCGTCGGAGTAGGAGCCTATGGCGCTTGGGCGGTCGGATCTTATTACCAGCAGCCCAACAATGTGCATAAATACTATCAAAGTTGTTATTTGACGGGCCAGATTCTCGACGCTAAGTTGCCGCAAGATGCGATGCTGATAGTCGGCGATCTCGACGAGAATGCCGGAGCGCCACATCGAGCGCAGAGTCCGACCTTGCTCTACTACTGCCATCGCAGAGGATGGCAGATAACGCCAGGCGAATTTTCGCCGGACCGGCTCGATAGCCTGGCGGCAGCGGGGGCAGATTATTTTTTGGTGGCCGGTGGTTTTGCGATGGGGGACAAGCCCTTCTGGAAAGACCTGTTGCAGCGGGGCGTGACCACTCCTTCGGCGCACCCGCGCCAATGGCACGACGAAGCGGAATTCGCGCGTTTTATTAGCGGACAGCCAGGTGAGGACCGGCACTTTATCCTCGTGTCCCTCGTAGGGCGCTCATGAGTACAAGGGGTGGGTAGACAGGTAGTTGACAGAGTCGGCGAGCGTTGTATTATGTACTGAGGTTTTGGATTTTTAGTATTTAAGCCCTTTATCGGCAGATCGTTTCAAGGAGGGAAGCATGGCGTTGAGAACCGAATACACACGGAAGCGCAAATGGCTTTTGACCGGAGCCCTGATCGCGATGGTAGCCGCCATTGGCGGCTGTGCCAGTACCGCGGGCAGTGGTGGTGGGGGTTATGGACCGCCTCCCATTCCCGAAGGCAAGGGCCGGCTGATGCTGGAGACGGGTGGGATCAACAAAGTGAATTACTATGTGCTCGACGAGGAAACCGGTGAGGAAGTTCACTCTGAAACGCCGCGCTTGGCCGCGAGTTCGCCCATAGGTTACGAGACGGGTTATGGCGCTTTGCCCCAATTCGTCGATCTGGTTCCGGGCAACTATCTGGTCGTAGTCAATACGGATGTCGACGACAGTGTTGAGAAGGAAGTCGAAATCCTCATGGGCCAGGAAGTGTACACGACGATACCCATTGGCCGTTTCCAGGTGATCTTTTCCGATTCGCAAGGCCGCAGTCAGGTGCCCTTTCTGATCTACGACTACAATTTGCGGACTATGCTGGGTCGGGGCATGACCTCGACAGAGGTGCGCTACTTCATCGTGCCGGTGGGCGAGTACAAGGTGCGGATTGAAAATTCGCCCACTGGCCTGGACGAAATCAGGCCCGTGCAGGTGAATATGGGACAGACCCAGAACATTCTTATCGGACCGCCGCCCTCGCCGGCACAGCCGGGCGAAGGAGGGGGCGACGGAGCCGGACAGCCTTAGAAGCAATCTCAAAATCCCCGGTGGCCGTCGCACGGCTGCAATGGCCACTGAGGGCGCCTTGCCAGCGACATTTCGCTCGCGCTTTGGGTTGACCGAATTCGCCAATTCGGCCTCCTCCGGATCACCAGGAGTTTTGAGATCGCTTCTTAGTTTTTTCACGGAGCAATGCATATGAACTACCAAAGACAATGGGGTGGGGCCGCGTTGCTGGCCGCACTGTGGATATCGGCCGGTTGGGCTGCTACTTCTCCGCTCAAGGCGACTATTGTCGATCGCTACGGGAACCAGCATCAGGTGGAAAAATTCACATTCCAGGGGCGTCAGGATTTGGAGATCTACGTCGAGGGGCAACGCCAGCTGGTGGCGCTGACCAGGATCTCGCGGTTGCGCTTCGAAGGGGAGCGCGGCGACGAGGAACAGCGCGTCGTGCTGGTCTTGCGGAATGGTGGCGAGGAACAAGGGATAATGGTGACGGGTAGCTCTTCCTCGCCCCACCAGGATGCCGTCGGTGGCGGGAGTAGCGGGCGCCGCTTTGCCGGGGTGACGGATCTGGGGCCGTTTTTTATTCTCGCCAGTGATGTGCGCGAGGTCATCTTGCGCCATCCCGTCGGTGAGACTCCTCCCGCGGACAACGTGCTCAAGGCTACTATTATTACCATGGAAGGCAGGCGTTTTGAGGTTGAAAACCTGCGTTTCCGCGGCAAGCAACGGTTGGACTTTTTCAGGGGCCGCAAAAAGCGTTTTATACCCCTGACCAAAGTGGCGCGCATCGATTTCCAGGACGGTGCGATCGGAGTTGAATTCAGGCCGATAACCGCGACCTATTGGACGGGGAAGACCGTGATGGGGGTAGTCGAGGCGAGTATTGTCCGCCTGTCGGGCGAAACGGACAAGAGTTATTTCGAGCGGGTCAATCGGGCTTTTACCGGTCGGATGGGGTCGGGTCCCTTTGCCATTGGCATGCACGCCATTAAACAAATTCGCTTTCAGGAGGACAAACCGGAGGAGGTCGTTGAAGATTCGCGATAAACAAGGTCACCTGTATAGACCTGTTGTATAGGTTAGTATACACTAGATAAGTGTATATTGGGCTTTCAGATAAACTTGTCATTTTACTTGACACTCCTGTCGGTTTTGCCTATCCTATTGGACGAAATCCAGCCACCCTTATATAGGGATATAGGGAGGGATTAACTCCCACATTGAGCATTCAGTTCGAAAGGAGGAAAGAGAAAAACGGAGTTTTCCCGAAGGCTTGGTCTTCGGGTGTATTTACGTAGCAGTGAGATACTGCAGAGGTTCTTAGCACGAACCACATTTTTTTAAGGATCTTTTTAGAAGGAGTCCAAGCAATGAGAAAGTCCTTAATGGCATTAATCGCCATTGGTCTGGTTTGCGGCCTGACGGGCGGCGCCAGCGCGCATATTGGCGAAAGGGTGTTTTTGCTTTTCGAAGCTACCGAGGACGATCTGGGGGACATCGACCTTAGAGACGGCACCGTTGAAGACTGGGAAGATGTGTTTGGCGACCCGTCTTGGGTTCCCACCGACCTGTTCGCGGATCCGACGGTGGGCGACGGTGCCCAGTACGATCCGGCGGACCTCGACTACCGCATCTGGGCGGGCTGGGATACATCTGGTAAGATTTGGTATGCCATGGACCGCATCGACAACGTCTACTTCGGAAGAGAGTACGACGGTGCCAGCCCTTGGAATTACGAGGCCATTGAGTGTATGCTCGACGGCGATCACACCGGTGGCGACTACACCGGTTCGGCCAACCCGGATTGGACAGACGAAGAGAAGAAGCTGAACAACAACCGCACGGCGCAGCAGTACATCGCCGTCGCTGATGACCCCAGTGGCCGTCACGTCTTCTACCTGGGCGCAGGCGCCGAGTGGGTCAACGAGCTTCCCTGGGCCGATGGTTTCGGCACCTCAGTCGGCGATGGGCCGACGCAGAGCGTCATCGAGTTCTTCGTCACGCCTTTTGACGATCTGATCTGGAACAGCCCCGACGACAGCGT
>JAYYUU010000102.1:0-8200 GCA_036343835.1 Candidatus Latescibacterota bacterium
CCTCCTTTCACATTCTCATATCATAATGTACACGTAATCAATACTGTGGACACTTTTCATTGGAATCCAGAAACGACAAATGCCATAACTCGTTGAAAAACGACACCCGTGTGAATTCATAGTTTTCAAATCAAACTCCGCTAATCGAGCTAACTTTGATTTAAAAAACAGTGGGCCACGTAACTTACTGGCTCACATAGACCTTCAAGGTCAAAAAGTGTCCACAGTATTGATAAGGTCTTAAGCCCAATGCAAATCGCGTATTCACCGAAGGGCTGTCCGAGGATATCCCGTCCATCCGCAACCCGTGCGACAAAAAAGCAAATGCTAAAAAACCTGTTCCGCGCCTTCTTAGTTTTCCGCCTCGAATTCCGCCAGCCGACCCTCGACATCGAGGCGGCCTTGAGCTATTGGCGGCACTCGTCGCTGATCCAATACGCCATCGAGGACGACGGCGAACACCGCAGCTCCGCGCTCAAGCGCAAACTCGACGAGGTCTACCCCTTCTAATGCTGCACCGCCAGCTCCGCAACGCGCTCGAAGAAATCTTCGGCGCCCCCTTTATCGAAAAAGCGCTCGCCGATACGCCCGTCGCCCAGACGGTCCTCTACGAGCGGCCCGAAGAGTTCAAAGCAGCTGTCCTCGGCTTCCAGCGGCTCAATTTCCGCGACGAACACAACACCTACGCCGCCAACCTGGAACGCGAACTGGGCATTGCGCTGATCTGCGCCCTGCTCGACAACGGCACCCGCGAACTCGTCTCCGACTTAGGGCTCAACTACCTGTGAGCAAACTCCTCGCCTTCGACTTAGGGGCCGAAAGTGGCCGCGCCATTGTCGGTCGCTTCGACGGCGAGCGCTTAGCATTAGAAGAATTGCACCGTTTCCAAAACGGCCCGGTGCAGATCTTCGACCGGCTCTACTGGGACCCGTTGCGCCTCTTTGCCGAAATGAAACAGGGACTAGCGCTCTTCGCTCGCGAGCACGGCAACGACCTCGCCGCCATCGGCGTCGATACCTGGGGCGTCGACTTCGCGCTCTTAGATTCAGACGACGCGCTGCTCGACAACCCGCGCAACTACCGCGACCCGCGCACCGACGGCATGCTCGAAGAGGCCTTCGCCCGCATGCCACGCGAGGAGATCTTCGCGCACACCGGCGTGCAGTTTATGAAGCTCAACACCCTCTATCAGCTGCTCTCCTTGCGCGACTCACCGCTCTTGCAATCGGCGCAGACCTTGCTGATGATGCCCGACCTCTTCAATTTCTACTTTACCGGCGCCAAGGTCTGCGAGTTTTCCAACGCCACCACCACCCAGTTTTACGACCCGCGCCAGAGCACCTGGGCTACAGAGCTATTAAAGAGCCTGGGGCTGCCGACCCACTTCCTGCCCGAGATCGTCCAACCCGGCACCCAGATCGGCACGCTATTGCCTTCCATCGCCACCGCAGCCGGCCTAGAACCGGTTCCCGTCATCGCCCCGGCGACCCACGACACCGGCTCGGCGGTGGCCGCCGTGCCCGCCGCAACCCGCGACTACGCCTATATCAGCTCGGGCACCTGGTCGCTGATGGGCGTCGAGCTTGACGAACCCCTCGTCAGCGATCGCGCCCTGCAATACAACTTCACCAATGAGGGCGGCGTCGGGCCGACCTATCGCTTTCTCAAAAATATCATGGGGCTGTGGCTGGTACAGGAGTGCCGCCGCACCTGGGCGCGCGAAGGGCGCGACTTCTCCTACGACGACCTCACCGCCATGGCCCAAAACGCCGCGCCCTTTAGCGCGCTCATCGAGCCCGACGACGAGCGTTTTATCCCCCCCGGCGACATGCCTGCGCGCATCCGCGCCTTTTGCAAGGAAACGAGCCAGACCATCCCCCAAGACGAGGGGCAGATCATCCGCGTGGTGCTCGAAAGCCTGGCGCTCAAATACCGCTATGTGCTCAACAACATTGAGACAGTCCTCGGTCGCCGGCTCGAAGTGATCCACGTAGTCGGCGGCGGGATCCAGAACCGCCTGCTCTGCCAGTTTACCGCCTCGGCGGCCGGCCGACCCGTCATCGCCGGGCCGCTCGAGGCCACGGCCATCGGCAACTTGCTGCTCCAACTAATGGGCCTGGGCCAGCTCGCCTCGCTTGCAGAAGCCCGCCAGGTCGTGCGCCATTCCTTCGAGCCCATTACTTATCAGCCCGAACAAATAGCCAACTGGGACGAGGCCTACGCCCGTTTTCACCCCCTGCTGCCCCCGACCTAAACGCGGGCTGGAACCGCATACCCCCTTCCACCGTTCTATGTTATAGACCGCACATATCGAGTGGTGTTCTTTGTTCATTTATATTATTTTCAGTATCTTATGGCAAAAAAAACCTCGACCCATCGGGCTCGGTAGAGGCCTATTGGCACGATATTCAACACTTTCAGCCACTGAGTCGCCAGCGCGAGACCGAACTGATCGTCAAGACGCGGGCCGGCGACGAGCGCGCCATGCACCAGATGGTCGAGGCCAATTTGCGCTTTGTCGTCAGCATCGCCAAGGAATACAATGGCCGCGGCCTCTCCTTTATCGAGTTGATTTCCGAGGGCAATGTCGGGTTGATGGAGGCGGTCAAGCGCTTTGACGAGACCCGCGGTTTTAAGTTTATCACCTATGCGGTGTGGTGGATCCGCCAGGCGATCCTCAAGTCCGTGGCCGAGCAGGGCAAGATCGCCCGGCCGCCGATGAGCCAGGTCAACGACCTGCAGAAGGTCGAGCGCCAGCTGGGCATCCTCGCACAAAAACTGGGGCGCTATCCGACCCTCGAAGAAATCGCCCACAGCGCCGAAATATCGCTGGGCAGAACGCGCAACGCCCTGAACATCGCCCAGAGCGACATTTCGATGGACATACCGGCTTTCCCCGAAGATGGCGAGCCACTGGTCGCCACCTTTGCCGACGAAACCCCCAACCCGGCCGACTGCCACGAGCGCGCCGCGCGCTCGCAGACCCTGCGCGCCTGCCTCGACTTGCTCGACCAGCGCGAAGACCTGATCATCCGCGCCTACTTTGGGCTCGACGACCAGGCCACCCTGACTTTGGAACAAATCGGCGTGCGCTTGAGCCTGACCCGCGAAAGGGTGCGCCAGCTCAGGGATCGAGCGCTGAAGAAAATGCGCAGCCGCTACGGCGATCGGTTGATCGAACTCTCGACCAATTAAGCGTTTAGGACCCCTTCCTGGCCCTGGTCCCGACCCTGACCCTCTGTGGACACTGCGGGCCGAGCGCGATGACCAAGCGGCGCATAGGCCTTGATCAAGGTCGACAAAAGGCTTTTTTTATAGCTTTGCTGAATAACTGCCAACCTCTCTATGGATTTATCTAACCAAGAGACTTACGTGCGCTATAATTTGGCCGACCTCCACATGCATTCCCTCTGCTCCGACGGCTTGCGGACGCCTACCCAGGCAGTCGAAGAAGCCTGCGAAGCGGGTTTGCAAGCGATGAGCCTGACCGATCACGATACGGTCGAGGGCATTCCCGAGGCCATTGAGGCCGGGGAGCGACTGGGGATGGAAGTCTTGCCCGGCACCGAGCTGAGCGCCCACGTCCGCGAACGCGAGGTCCACATTCTCGCCTATTGCATCGACTGCGGCGACGACCAGCTCGGCACCTCCCTCGAACAATTCTTCACCTCCCGCCACCAGCGCGGGATCGCCATCGTCGAAAAGCTCAATGGCCTCGGTCTGAGCGTCAGTCTCGACGACGTGCTCAACCAGGCCAAGGGCAGCCCCTTAGGGCGGCCGCACATCGCTGCGGCGATGGTCCAGAACGGTCTGGTCGCCGATGAGAACGAGGCCTTCAACCGCTATATTGGCGATCGCGGCCCGGCCTTCAAAGCCAAGCCCTACACCTCTGTCGAAGACGTCATCGGCCTCGTCCACCGCACCGGGGGCGTGGCCGTCCTCGCCCACCCCGGCGCCAGCCTCCCCGAGGCCATTATCCAGCAATTGGTCTCCTACGGGCTCGACGGCGTCGAGGTCTTCCACCCCAGCCACCAGCCACCGCAAATAGACTTTTACAACCAGCTCGCCGACCGCTACGGCTTGCTCAAGTCGGGCGGGTCCGACAGCCACGGCAATATCGATGGCACCCGCATTGGCGACTACGGCGTCGGCTACGAGGTGATCAAGGCGATGCGCGAGCGGGCTGCCACCTATGCTTGAGCCGCTCCGGCACGAGGTAAAAATACCCGTTTGATGAAATCTTTGTCGCGCTACCCGCACAGCTCCGTCTTCCTTTCGCTGCTCGTCGTCTCGCTGCACCTGTCGTCCACCCACGCGGCCCGACCGCAGCGCTTCCACCAAACTTCTGTATCGGAGATGGGCGCAGCGCAAAGCGATGCAGCTCAGCCCATCCACGGCCTCTTCGGCTCCGAAATCGGCGACGTCGTCTGGAGCGGGCGCTATCTGTGGGTCGGCACCGAGAGCGGGGTGGCCCGTCTCGATCCCGCGCAGAGCAGCGGCCTCAACGCCTCCGACTGGATCACCTTCACCGAGTTCAACGGCCTCGGTCGCGGCGCCATCAGCGCCCTCGACGCCAGCGGCGATACGGTGTGGGTGGCGACCTTGATCGATTCGACCATCGAGGGCCAGGGCACCGCCCAGGCCGGCACCGGGCTGAGTTTCTCGCACGACGGGGGCCTGTCCTGGAGCCACATCCCCAACGACTTTATCTTCGATCCAAACAAACCCGGTTTCGCGCGCAGCCCCGGCACCACCATCCTCAACGGCTGTTTCGATCTCGCCCTCGATGGGGAGACCATCTACGCCGCCTTTTTTGCCGGCTCCACCGTGCGTTCGCGCGACCAGGGCCGCACCTGGGAACCCTTCCTGCCCGGCGGTGCCTCCAGACTGGTGTTCTTCGCCACCGAGACCGCTGCCGACAGCCTGGCAATCCTCGCCGACAGCCTCTCCCGAGAAAATGCCGACTCCACCCTTATCGCCCAATTGCGCGCCGGCATCGACAGCCTGGCCAGCCAGGAGCTCTTGCATCGCACATTCTCGGTAATTGCCCACCAGGACACGGTGTGGATCGGCACTTCCAGCGGCATCGCCTTCACTATGGACGGCGGCCAGACCTGGAAAAATGCCAAAGTGCGATTAGATGATATGGGCAACCCCCTGCCCGGTCATCCATCGGGCAATTGGGTCGTGGCGCTGGAGCGCCTGGTGTTGCCCGATGGCTCGACTTCGATCTGGGCTGGCACCAACACCACGCCGCTGCCCGGCCAGACCCAGGCCATCAGTATAAGCCGCGATCTCGGCCAGACCTGGGCCCACACCGGCCCGACCTTCGCCTGGGATTTCGCCTTTACCCCCAATTTCGCCTGGGCCGGCACCGGGCAGGGACTCTTCGCCAGCCGCGACCCGGCCCTGACTCTCGACGCCGACCGCGACTGGTCAGCAATAGAAATTGTCGACGGCCAACCCCTCACCGGCACTTTTGTCGGGCTCGAAAGAGTCGGTGACGTGCTGTGGGCCGGCGCCGAAAAGGGCCTCGGTCGCTCCGAGGACGAGGGGGGCACCTGGCGCGTCATCCGCGATCTAATCCGCACCCGCTCGCTCGACACCGGCGCCTTTGTCAGCCCCGGCGGCGTCCCCGACAGCACCGCCCTCACCTACGCCGCCCCCAATCCCTTCGCTCCTTCGCGGGAGACGGCGACCATCGTCTTCAGCCTGGAGCGGGAAGCCCAGGTCTCCATCGCCATCTACGATTTCGCCAGTCGCTTAGTCCGCGACCTGATCGGCGCCGGAATCTTCGCCGGCGGCACCGACCACCGCATCGCCTGGGATGGCCGCGATATGGACAACCAATCCGTGGCCAACGGCACCTACTTTTATCGCATCGAACTAGACACCGGCCGCCAGGCCTTTGGCAAAGTGGTGGTGCTCGATTGAAGACGCTCTATATCCTGCTACTCTGCGCATTCGCCACCACCGCCCACCCCGCCGACTTCGCCGCCGCCTTTCTCGAAACGGGCCTGGGCACCCGCGGGCTGGGGATGGGCACCTTTGTCGCCATTGCCGCCGACGCCTCGTCTCCCTACTGGAATCCCGCCGGACTCGCTCGCCTGCGCGGCAAGGCACTGCAGACTTCGCTCCAGTCATTGTCGCAAGACCGCTTGCAAAACAGCGCCTCCTTCGCGCTCAATCTCCGCGGCGATATGGGCTTTGGCTTCGCCTGGTCGCGCGCTTCCGTCGACAAAATCGACGGCCGCACCGCCAGCGGCCAGTACACCGGACCAATCGAAGACGGGGCCAACGCCTTCACCGTCGCGGTGGGGCGCACCCTGGGGCCGCGGCTGTCCATCGGCTTCGCGATGAAGTTTTTTGACCAGACGATCGACCTTCCCTTTTCGCCCGCGGCCACCGCCAATGGCAGCGGCTTCGATCTGGGCGCCCAATTCCACCTCGCCGAGCACACCTATCTCGGCGCCGCCATCCGCAATCTCGGCGCCAAACTCGACTGGAAGGTCCGCCTGGCCAACGAACAATCGAGCGCGACGGAAGACCCGCTGCCCCGCGCGCTGGTCTTTGGCGCGGCGCACCGCCCCTTCGCCGCGCTGCTCCTGGCTGCCGAACTTCGCTCCGACACCGAGCAGAACGCCCATCTCGGCGCCGAGTGGCGCATAAGTCCGCTGCTCACCGTGCGCGGCGGCCTGCAGCGGCTAGGCGCTGCAGACGGCAACCTGCTTTCCGCCGGGCTGACCCTGCGTCCGATGCGCGTCGAGACCCTGCAATTTCACTATGCCTATCTCGCCGACCCCCTGGAAGTTGGGGGCCGCACGACGGTGGGTCTGGCACTGGCGTTCTAAAGGAGCGATATGCGTCTTTTGTTGGCCGCACTGCTGGCCTGGCCCATCGCCGCTCATGCCGCCGGGCTGCCCTCGCTGCGCCTGAGCGGTGGCGCTCGCTCTGCCGCCCTGGCCGAAGCCGCAACGGCCCTGCCCGACGCCCAGGCCCTCAACCCGGCGGCCCTGCAAACCCACGGCAAGAGCGCCGCCTTCAGCCACGGCGCCTGGATCCAGGACATCAGCCAGGACTATCTGCACCTGACCTGGACCCGCGGCCAGGGCGTCTGGGGCCTCTCCGGCCAGCTCTGGCAGACCGACGATCTCGAGCGCCGCACCGGCCCCTCGGCCGAGCCGCTGGGGCGCTTCGGCGTCTACGAGGGCGCCGCCGGGCTGAGCTACGCCCGCACAATGGACCGCATGCGCCTGGGATTGCGGCTAAAATTCATCCGCCAATCCATTTCCACCCAAAACGCCAGCGGCGGAGCCGCCGATCTCGGGCTGGTCTACGCTCTCAACACCCATTTGCACCTGGGGGCGACGCTGCGCAATCTGGGCGGCATGGGCCAACTCGACCGCCATGAGACCGATCTACCGCTCGAAATTCGCCTCGGCTTCGCCTACGCCGGGCGCGTATCGAAGATGGGTGCAGCGCGCAGCGATGCAGCTCCGCGCCTGCTCCTAGCCTTCGCAGCGCAACAGGCCCGCGGTGGCGATCTCACCCTGCATCTGGGCGGCGAGTATCGGGCCGGCGAGCGGTTGCGGCTACGGGCTGGCTATCAGAACGCCGAAAATCGCAGTCTTTCGGCTGGACTGGGTCTTATAACCGGGCGCTGGGTCGTCGACTACGCCTATGTGCCCTTTAGCTCGGGCCTGGGCAACGCACACCGCCTGACGCTCTTGCGCGAAAGTCCATCCCCGTGAATCTCTGGCGCAAAACCGCACCGCCCCAACCACCTCGCACCGAGTCCGCGCCACTGTCGCGTCCGGTCTGGACCCCGCCCTCGATCCAGCAGCCGACCCCCACGCGCCCATGGCTCCATCTGCTGCTCTTTGCCCTGACCATGTTTTCGATGACCGCCGCCGGGGCCATGCAACAGGGAGTCGATCCGCTGAGCAGCTTGGCGGCGCTGGTCCACCTCGTCGAGGGCATCCCCTTCGCCGCGACCCTGCTCTTTATTCTCACCGTCCACGAATTCGGCCACTACTTCGCCGCGCGGCGTTGGGGCGTCAAGGCCTCGCTGCCCTATTTCCTGCCCCTGCCCTATGTCTCCTTCTTGGGCACCCTGGGCGCGGTGATTAAAATTCGCTCGCCCATTCCCCACAAACGGGCGCTGCTCGACATCGGCGCCGCCGGGCCCCTGGCGGGCTTT
>JAYYUU010000103.1:0-5894 GCA_036343835.1 Candidatus Latescibacterota bacterium
CGAAGTTCATGATGGGGCCCAGCTCTACGATCTTGGTCACATAGACTACCCGCTGTGGCACCCCCTGGGCGAAGAGCTCGAAGTCGCCAATATTGCCTTTGATTGCCTGCAAATTTTTGAGCGATGCGTCGAGTAGCGAGGGTTGGCGCCGCCAACGCATAAATCGCACGTATTGGCGGGGGAAATCTATGTGGATGGTGGGGTCGTGGTTTTCGCTGACATTGGCGACGATTCTTTCGAGAAGGTCATTACTACCCATGGGGATAGCGGGGTCCGCATCGGTGCCGATAGAAACGTCGAAGGCGGGTGGTGCGTCGATTGCAGTCGGCGTGCCTTCGCTTCGAAAACCCACCGGTGAAGTGAAGAACCCAAACTGGAAAGCCGGCACCGGCACGGCCACGTCGATGGTGAAGTACTCGGCGGATATCCCACCCAGGGCGATGGGGATATTGTACGAGGTGCTGTCGCCGTCGATCAGCCAGGAGCCGTTTTCCGAAGGGTCGGGGATCCCGTCTCTGTACTTCCAGATCCGCGGCCTCTGGCCGTCGACATAGCCGAGCCCCTTGTCGCCGGGATCGCGCCAGAACTGCCAGTTTTCCAACAGGGAGAACACGGTGCGCTCCGGAGTCAGGTAGACCGGCTGGATCGCCCCCGGGGTGCGGTCGAAGTCGATGAAAATTTCAACCGAGTCGGTCTCGCTCCACTCCAGGCCGCTGCCGCCCAGTTGCCAGGTGCCCAGTTGAGCCTCACCTGCCGTCGCCGCCAGCAAGCCCATGACGGCGCACAGCCATAAATTGCGCATCTGCATAATAAGTCGGCTCCGCGGTGAGTATATCGGGTTTCCCTATGATTGTGGAATATAACATCCCCCAACAAGAGTCAAAAGTGGCACATTTTGCGGGGAGGAAGTTTTCTCGTCTCCGACACTTGCTCAGTAGACGACTGAGACCACGCGTCGGACGCGCTGTTCCTGGGCGTCTCCGCCGATGTGAAGTTCGAGCAAGTAGAGGCCGGGCGGCACGATTCCACCGCGCTGGTCGCGGCCATCCCAGACCAGGCGCTGGGCACCCGCGGTGGCGGCCTGGGATCGCTCGGTGAGTCGGGTGCCGGCCAGGTCGTAGAGTCGCAATTGCAGCGGGCGCGGTTCGAGAATATTGACCACGTTGGCGCGGACGACGATGGCGTCGTTGATGCCGTCGCCGTTGGGGGTCAATACCGTGGTATCAAAGTCGACGTTGACCAGCAGGTCGCGCTCGACGGGCAGGCTGACCACATTGGTGCTGCTCAAGACCTGGTCGGTGGCGTCGCCGGGGTCGACCCGCTGGCGGCTGGTCGCTCCGGTGCGCGAGTCCTGGATGAAGAGGGTGAAGGGGGTGGACTGCTGGAAGATCTGCGACGAGAAGCGCAATTCGACGAGGTCGTCGTCGCCGAGCGCCTGGGGGAAGGTCAACTGGAAACCGGCGTCCGTGGCTTCATCCGCGACGGCTATGGGCGCGTCGTTGAGCAGGGCTGCGGAGAAGGTCACACTCGTCGGCGCTTCGAGGTAGAGGCGGTCGAAGCCGCTGGCTACGGTGGCGAGCGGGCGGAAGAACAGGCTGAACTCGTTTTCCGCGCCCGGAGTGACCTGGATGGGAAAAATCTCGCTGACGGCGCGCTGGGAAATGGGGTCGCTGAATTCGATTTTTATTTCGTCGAGCGCGGGGGCCACCGCCGGGTCCGCAGTAACCATCCGCACCTGCAGCTGGGCATAGCGCCGCGGTGAGGGCGACTGGAACTCCTGCCCCGAGAAGGCGTAGAGTTTGCTCCATGCGCTCCAGTCGCCGCCGATGACCTGGAGGGTATCGATGGGGCCTTTGAAGCTGGGGATCAGCTTGTCGTATTTTCGCTGGGTGACTTCCTTGCCGTTTTTGTCGTAGTAGGTGAGCTGGCTTTCGACCTCGTTCCCGGAGCGGCTGCGGACTTCGAGCCCAGTGCCTGGCGGGATGGCGGCGTCCCACGACACGGCATCTAGGCTTTTGGGGCTTTGCAGGTCGATGAGGTGGGAGCTGAATCCCAAACTCTGCGGGAAACCTTCGCCGAAGACCTGGAGTTCCTCTGCGAAGCCGCGATAACCCCGGCGGTTGCTCGCCTCCCAACTCTTCCACAATAACCGGATAAAACGAGTGGGCACCAAACCGAACTCATGGGTAGCAGCTCCGGTCACCCGCTTGACGTGGTCGCTGGCAGTACCCGAATAGTGCTTTTGCCAGATCAGCGTGCCGTCGGGGGCCAGCGAGCCGTCGGAACTGAGCACCTCGTAGAAATTGAACCCGAAGGTGCGCAGGGTCACGAAAAAGTCGATGACCCGGCCGCTGCCGGCGGTGATGCCACCGCCGGGTCGGGCGACCACGCCGCCGACAAATTTAATGGCGGTAATATAATAGGTCGCGCCCAGGTCGAGGATGATGTGCGAGAAGACGTCGCGCTCGGCCTGGATGGTGCGCCGCACGAACCAGCGGGTGGAAAGGTCGCCGTCGATCAGCACCCTGGCGTTGCCCAAGGGGATGAGGTCCTGGGCGACGAAGGCGTCGAGGACGACCTCCAGATTGCCGCCGCGTTCGATCATGCCCAACGCCATATTGTCGCCCAGCGTTTCGACCTCGACTTCGAGCAGGCGCGTGCCCGGATCGAGGGTCAGCAGATCCAGCCGCACGTATTGGATCGGGGTGTGGAAGGGCTGGTCGAGTTCGTAGGTGATTTCGTGGCGGGTGTTTTCCTTGAAGCGCTCGCGCTTGCGGTAGATGACTGTCCCCTCGATTGGGATATCGACCTCGTCGACAGCGTGTTCGCCCGTGGAAAGCATTAGGGCGAAGAGCTCGGGGGCGGGTCCTTCGGGGTCGAAGAACAATTTGACCCGGCGGGCAGAGACGCCCCGGCCGAGATCGACTTCGATGGTCCAGTTTTCGGGGGGATCTTGTGGATTGGGGCTCCAGCCGGTGGCGCGGTCGCCGTCCATGACCCGCAGCGCGTCGCGGGGGTTGGAGCCGGCGTGGCGGATGCCGCCGCCGAAGGATTGGGCGTTGAGGACGGCGTTGATGTCGCGGTGGATGGCGATGGGTTTGAGTGCGCCCTGCGGGGTCAGCTCGACGGTGCCTGGCAGTTGCCAGGCCTGCCAGTCGTGGCGGGTGGCGAAGCGAATTTCGTCGGCGTTAGTGGGAGCGAGGTGAAGGATGAGGGAAGTGCAGATGACCGTGCCGAAGTGGTGTGAATACCGCATGGATGAACCATCCTTCTCAGCAGGTGCAGAGCGATGCCGCCGGTAGATTAATGATACATTGGTCCGCGTTGGCGATCAAGCAATTAAAAGACCAAATCGGTGAAATCTTCGTAGTGGTGGAAGCTAACAGAGGTCAGGAGGGCGGTGGACGAGAGCTCGGGACCGTCGAGGTCGCCGTTATAGTTGTAGAGGCAGACGGCGAATTGCCAGGTGGTGCCTGCGGCGGGGATGCTTGTGAGGTTAAAGGCCTGCCACGGGATGCAGAGTTCGACAGCCCACCAGCCGTCGGCGACTTCGACGCGCTTGTTGGACCCGCTGTTTGGGGCGATGACTTCATCCCAAGAGATCCTACCAGATTGTAATTTGGCGCGGTCGGGGATGTGGATATCCATGATGAAGTCGTTGGGTGTGACGTGCAGCTCCCAGTAGTCGCTGCGCTCGACGCCGGGTTTGACGAAGAATTCGGCGACGTCGCCCAGGGTCCACATCTGCTAGTCATCGGCGGTGGCGGTGGAGAAGATATCGCGGTCCTCGTAACGGACGTAGAAGGAGAGGCCCGCCTCTGCCGCGCCGACTAAGGCTCGCCCGCCCTCGACAGGCATGGCGTCGGGGGCTTGCCAATGGCAGCGCAGCGGTAGTGCTGTGCAGTCGCGGTATTTGTCGGGGTGTTCAGCCCCGAAGTCGGCGACGCTGCCGGCGACGCGCGGACAGGGGATGGACATAGCGGTTCTCCTTGGTGTGCCATGGGTCGAGACCGACGAGTTTGCGGCCCAGCGGCGTCAGTTGGGCGGGTGGAAGCTCGTGGTGTTCGCGCTCTTTTTTATAGCGGAAACCCGCCAGGCGGTCGCGCCAGAAGGTGACGTGATAGCGGCGGGCGTCGGGGTTGTTTTCAGGCGCCGGTCCCATATTGATATACTGGGCCACGCGCGGGCCCGTGCCGCGATTGAGGCTGGCGGTATGGGGCAGGGCGGTGCGCCAGATGATTAGGTCGCCGGCCTGGGCGCCGATGCGTTTGGTGCCCAGTGCGAGGAGGTCCTGTTCCCGGGGTTTGGCGCCCTTGGGCAGGCCCTTGAGCCAGGTTTCGATCTTTTTGTGGAAGCCGGGCACGCAGACAAAGGCGCCCTGTTCGGCGGGGGTGTCGGTGAGATAGAGCACGCCCTGAGTACCGAAGCCGAAGGGCGGGTCGTCGATATTCATATCCCAGTGCAGGTTGTGCTCTTTGGCGTCGGGGTCGCGATTGGGCGGGCTGATGCTAGCGCGGTCGTGGCTGACCCACAGTTTCTCGTTGTTCCAGACCTGGGCGAAAGCTTCGTGGACTCGGGGGTTGGTGCGATTGTCCCACTGGCTCTGCTGGTGGTAGACCTCGATCATAATGCCCTTGTCTTCGGGATACCATGTCGCGGAGTCGTCGGGGTCCTGGCCGGCGAAGTTCCATATGGCCTGGGCAGTGCGTTCGGCCTGGGCGCGGTCGATGACGTTGCGGGCGATGACATAGCCTTGTTCGTCGAAGAAGGCTATGTCTTGTTGGCTTAGGACGGGCATGGGGTGTTGGGCTCCTGTGAAAGTCAGCTCTGCGGGTGGACGGGCCGATCGGGGGTATCCCCTGTGCTCATGCGCTAGCATTGCTGCGCAATGCGCGGTCTTCGACGCTCGCCTCACAACCTGGTCGGGCTCTGAGGGCTATACCGCTACGCCGCTATCCTGGCGGCTGCGGGGAACAGCAATCCGCTCACGGGGATACCCCCGATCGGCCCTCGGCAAGTCGCGTTCGACAGTTAGAGATTATTACAACCCTTAGGGAGGTAAATCCTAAGACCTCGCGAGATGGTTGGATATAAAAAAGCATGATTGGCAAACATAAGAGCTATCGGAACTGGTCCAAATCCCCCTTAAACTCAAGTCCCAACACCTCACGGGCCTGTTGGGTATTGCAGAATTCGTCCGCTTCTGCTGCTCCGGCCATGTGCAATACTTCGAAGCTCAGATCGTCTTTTTCGATGGCGAGGCGGCAGGCTTCGGCCAGGTCGTGGCGGCAGACCATGCCGGTGCTCCAACTACCCGGTTCCAGCTTGTTGCCGTATTTGCTCAGGCCCAAGCGGCTGTCGATGATCGAGCAGGGGCGCAGGACGGCGATCGATTGGTCGAAGGCTTCATGGAACTGGCGGCACATTTCCTCTTGCAGGCGTTTGCTGACGGCGTAGAGAGAGCCGTCGGGGCGGCGCACATCGGCGGTGAAGAAGGTGCCGTTGGGGTGTTCGACGTGGCAGGAGCCGATGTGGACGATGCGGTTTAGCTGGCGGTGGCGGGCGGCTTCTAGGACGTTCCACAGGCCTTTGAGGTTGATCTGGAAGGGGCCGAGGTCGTCTTTGTCGTGGGCGCCGAAGTAGACGGCGGCGTGGATGATGGCGTCCATGCCGTCTAGGGCCTGGTCGACGCTGTCGTAGTCGGCGATATCGCCGTGGATGATTTCGCCGCCGGTCCAGGGGCCGCCTTGTTTCCAGGCTTCCGGGCCGCGGTCGCAGGCGCGGATTTCATGGTGTCCCGCCAGGTTGTCCAATATCGCGCGTCCGACCCAGCCGGCGGCGCCGAAGACCACTACTTTCATGAGTTGCACTCCGCGTTAGATGACTGCATTGGC
>JAYYUU010000104.1:0-8947 GCA_036343835.1 Candidatus Latescibacterota bacterium
CAACAAGCCCGCGACCTCTGGTAGCATACCATCTCCTCCTGGCCAACCTGTACCCCTCCCGCCACACCACTGTAACCCATTTGCCGGGGTTCACCCTCTATCCGTTCTTCTTCTCCATGCCCGAACCAGTAGGTGATACCCCCGACTCAAACGACAAAATATCCCCGGAAGCCCGCCGCAAAAGCCAGTCGCGGCTGATCGCCATCGCCGTCAGCGGTTCCACCAACAACGCCCTCCTCACCTCGATCGCCCCGCTCTTCCTGCTCTCTTTGGGCGCCTCGCCCTTCCTCATCGGCCTGGTCGCCACCAGCACCCATCTACAGAAGATGGGACGCGTCGTCGGTCTGCAGTTTATGCACCGCACCGGCAAGGCCGGGCTGTTCTTCTGGGGCAGGCTCTGCTCATTGCCGGCGGGCATCGTGCTGACGCTATTGGCCTTTCAGGGCGGTGCCGGGGTCTGGGCCGCCTGGATTGGTCTGGCTATATTTACCGTGCGCGGCATGGTGCAGCAGGTGGGCAATACCGCCTGGTGGCCCCTGGTCCAGGACAATACTTCGCGCGGTGCATTGGGTTCCTTTCTCACCCGGATGCGGCTGCAACAGCGCCTCCTCGAACTCGTCTTGCCTCTTTTAATTGGTTGGTATCTCGGCTCACAACCCATCGCCCACGACTTTGCGCTGCCCTTCGCGCTGGCACTGCTCTCCACCTTTGCTGGGGCACTGCTGACCCGCGGCATCACCGAACAAAACCAACCCCCACCCAACGAGGGTCTATTCCGCCGCCTGCGCCAGGCCGCCGCCGAACCGCCGATGCGCGCCTACGCCCTCTTTATCATGGCCCGCACCGCAGTGATCTCGGCCACCTTTCCGCTGTGGGTCGTGGCGCTGACGGATTGGGGCCTACCCGTCTGTTATTTCGTATGGATGACGCCGGTGCAAGCCCTAGGTTATATGGCCGGCTTGCACGGTTGGGGTCGGATGGTGGACCAACACGGCAGCCGGAGCGCGTTGACCACCACCCTGATTCTACAGGCGGCGCTGGCCCCCGCCTGGCTCTTTTTGCCAGCGGGGCTGCCGTGGATCGCGCTGTGGGCGGGGACGGTGTACTTCCTCTGGGGCGCGCTGGACGGCGGTCACCAGATGGGCCAGTCGCGGGCGATGCTCGATGCCGTCTCCAAAGAATGCCAGGCCGAGGGCTTTGCCATCGCCATTTACGCCTCGGCACTCGGCGGCGTTATCGGCGGCATTGGGGGTGGGGCCTGTTTTCAGTGGGCTGCAGCGCTTTTCGGTCCCCGCGGTTCGCTCTTTTATCTGGCCACCGCCCAACTCGCCTTTGTCGCCACCTGGCTGCTGAGTAGCCGGCTGACCGGTTATCGCAAACAGACCCCGTTGCGCCGCCTGTTGCGCTCCTCGCAAACCTTGCCGACCTAAGCCCCTTGCCTTATTTTGCTACCTCCCGCGTTGAGACAAACCCCTTAGCACTCCCACTGGACGCATGATCGATACCCCACAGGCGCTCGCCGCACTCGTCGAACGCGCGCTGGCCAATGACTGTGTCGCCTTAGACACCGAGTTCGTCTGGAACCGCACCTACTACCCCAGATTGGGCGTGATCCAACTCGCCCTCGACGGCGACGACTGCCACCTGATCGACACCGTGGCGATCGAAGATCTCTCGCCGCTGGGGCCCGTACTCGAGCATCCCGAGATCGAGCTGATCCTCCACGATGCCGTCCAGGACCTGACCATCCTGCGCCAGGTCACCGGCACCTTTCCGCGCAATATTTTCGACACCCGCTGCGCCGCCGGGCTCGCCAATATGAGCTCCACCACCTCGCTGGCCGAACTGCTGGAGAACACTATCGGCGTGACCCTCGACAAGACCGAAACCCGCACCGACTGGGTCCGCCGGCCCCTCTCCGACGAGCAGCTGGCCTATGCCATCGAGGATGTCTGCTATATGCACCAGGTGCGCGGGGTGTTGCAACAGCGCGTCGCAGAGGTGGGTCGCAGCGCCTGGCTGGCCGAAGAATTGGCCACCTACGATGATCCCGCCCTCTACGCTGAGCGCGACCCCCGCGAGCAATTTATGCGAGTCAAGGGCATCGGCCGCGCCTCCTCGTGCGAGCGGGCGATCCTCCGCGAATTGGCCGCCTGGCGCGAGGGCGAAGCGCGGCGGCGCGACCGGCCGCGCAGCCATGTGCTCTCCGACGAGACGCTGGTCCACCTCTCCCGCCGCAAACCCCAGGCACTCGAAGACCTCGAAGAGGTGCGCAGCATCAATGTCCAGCGCGACGGCACCCGCATTCTAGACCAGATCCGCCGTGGGCTGGAGGTGCCCGACGACGAGTGCCCGCACCAGCCGCGCCGCCGCCGTTTCGACGAGGACATCGTCGAGCGCAAACTCGCCGAATCCATGAGCCGCCTGCGTCAGCAGAGCGACGAGGCCCAGATCGACGCGCCCTTCGTCGCCGCCCGCGCCGAGGTGCGCAACCTGATCCTCGACGCCGACGCCGCCAGACCCGAGGAACACCGCCTCCTGCGCGGCTGGCGGCGCGAGTTCGTCGGCGCCGACCTCCACGGCATCGCCCTCCGCGCCGAATAAGCGCGCCCTGCTCCTCGGCTCCGGCGATATCGAGTCCAAGCTCGATCCCTAACGTCAACCTCGAAAAAGGCGAACGCTCCGAACTCGCCGAACTGGCCTCAGACCTGCTCTAATCTCTTTATTCACCTTGAACAGGTCAGCGAAATTTTAGCGGCCTCACCCAGAGTGCGTCTAAACGGATTCACAATACGGGCACAGGGCAAGCTAATCTGCCCTAGGGATGAAGATAAGCGGGTTCCGCTAGGGGCGCTAAGATCTCGAGCTGGCCAGCCGCCACTTCTAGTCACTATCTTATACCAGATTGACCTGGTGATCTCCGGATGTGAACCATTGGTCTCTGACAGCAACCGACCAACATGCGGACATCCGTTTATCAAACTGGTATTAGAGCCCAAGGGCTATCTTATATCTCACCGCGCAAACCGCAGAACTAACCGAGGGCTGTTCGAGGATAACCAATGCTCAATTTACTGCGCCAACTCTTCCTCGAATGGGGCCTCGGCGATGATCTCGCCGCGCTAGTTGCCCGGGTCTCCATAGTGGTCATCGTCGCCCTCGCCGCCCTGGTCGCCCACCGCCTGGCCCGCGGTCCCATCCTCCACGCCCTCGATGCCCTCATCCGTCGCACCAGCACCACCTGGGACGATATCGTCATCGAGCGCCGGGTCCTGCACCGCTTGGCCCACCTGGTCCCCGGCCTGGTCATCTACCGCCTGACACCGCTGGCTTTAGAGGGCCACGCCCGCTTCACCGAGATCGCCGATACCGGGGTGCTGATCTACCTGGTACTCACCAGCATGCTGGTCATCGACGCACTGATGAGCGCGGGCGTCGACATCTACCGCAGCACCGAAACCTCGCGCGAGATATCGGTCCTCGGGCTGGTGCAGTTCCTTAAAGTCATCCTCTACTTCCTCTGCGGCGTCTTCGTCGTTTCAGTGCTGCTCGGCAAGTCGCCGCTCTACCTGCTCAGCGGTCTGACCGCGCTGACGGCGGTGCTATTGCTGATCTTCCGCGATGCAATCCTCGGGCTGGTCGCCGGGATACAGCTCTCGGTCAACCGCATGGTCGCCCGCGGCGACTGGATTGAAATGCCCAAATACGGCGCCGATGGCGATGTGACCGACGTGACGCTGACGACGGTCAAGGTCCAGAACTGGGACAAGACCATTACCACCATCCCCACCTATGCATTGATCAGCGAGTCGTTCAAAAACTGGCGCGGGATGCAGGATTCGGGCGGGCGGCGGATCAAGCGGGCGGTGCCTCTCGATTTGGGCACGGTCAAATTCTGCGACGAGGAGATGCTCGCGCGCTTTGGCCAGATTCAGTATATCACCGCCCATATCGAGCGCAAGAAACGGGAGCTGGCCGAGTACAACGAGCTCAACCAGGTCGATCTGTCACACCTGGCCAATGGCCGCCGCATGACCAATATCGGCACCTTCCGGGCCTATGTGGAATCCTATCTCAAAAACCACCCGCAGATCAGCCGGGAAATGACCTTTCTGGTGCGCCAACTGGCCCCCACCCCCAAGGGCCTGCCCATCGAGATCTACGTCTTCTGCACGGACCAGGTCTGGGCCCATTACGAGGCGATACAAGCCGATATCTTCGACCATATCCTCGCCATCGTACCGGTATTCGATTTACGGGTCTTCCAAGAGCCGACCGGCGGGGATTTTCAAGCGCTAAACGCGCGATTGCCCTCCGCTTTAACCGAGAATACACCGCAATGAATACCCGACCCGCCACCGTCGCCGACCTCGACCGCCTGGCCGAACTCTTTGACCAGTACCGCATCTTCTACGAGCAATCGTCCGACCTCGCCGCCGCACGCGCCTTGCTCTCCGCGCGTCTCGAACGCGGCGCATTGAGCGCCGGCCGCTTGTGCTGGTTCGACCGACCTATCTACATTAGGGGAAATAGAAAGGATGAGATGCCTGCAGAAAACCTGCTCTACACCATCATGTCCAGCCCCGTCGGCGACTTGCTCCTGGCCGGCGATGAAGAACACCTGAAGTATATCCACTTCGCCAACCACGCCTTTATCCCACCGGCTGATTGGCGCGCCATCGACGCATTGCCCTACCCGCCCGACGATCAGCTCGCCGCCTATTTCGCCGCAGAGCTACGCGAGTTCGACCTGCCGCTCGACCCCGAGGGCACGACCTTTCAGCTCGAAGTCTGGGCCGCGCTCGAAGAAATTCCCTACGGTGAAACCATCTCCTATCTCGAGTTGGCCCGCCGCATCGGCAACCCCGACTCGGTCCGCGCCGTCGGGCCGGCCAATGGCAAAAACCCCCTGTCGATCGTCGTGCCCTGCCACCGCGTAATAGGCAGCGACGGCACGCTGGTGGGCTATGGCGGTGGGCTGCCGATCAAAGAGGCCCTGCTCGAGCTCGAAGGCGCGCTCCAACCCGACCCCCAACTCTCGCTATTCTAGCAAATCCCGTGGCCCCCTATCGCGTCGCCCTTATCGGCACCGGCCGCGTCGGCTACCAGTTCAGCTTCTCCGACCTGCCCGACAACCACGCCGCAGCCCTCGTCCAGCACCCCTCTTGCCAGCTGGTCGCCGGGGTCAATCGGGGCCGCGACAAGCTCGAGGCCTTTGGCGAGCGTTTCGGCGTCCGTGCCCTCTATCGCGACTATCAGCAGATGCTCGCCGAGATCCAGCCCGATATCTGTATCGTCGCCACCCACCCCGAGCTCCACGCCGAGATGGTCGAGGGCTGCGCCCAGGCCGAGGCGACCAAAGCCATCATCTGCGAAAAGCCGATGGCCCTCTCTCTGGCCGAGTGCGACCGCATGATCGCGGCCTGCCAGGCGGGGGGCATAACCCTGCAAATCAACCACAACCGCCGCTGGCACCCCGAGTGGATCCTCGCCAAAAAGCTCCTCGACGAGGGCGCCATCGGCGAGCTCAACCACATCTACTGTTATATGGACGGGGGCAAACCGGCGCCCTGGTGGCGCAGCGAAAACGAGGGGCCCCTGCTGCACGACTTCACCCATTATTTTGATCTGATGGATCTTTTCGCCGGCGAGGTCGAGTGGCTCTCCGGCATGGCCGAGCAGCGCTCGCGCCCCTGGGCGGTCGAGGACTTTTCCGCCGCCATGCTCAAGTTCAAAAACGGCGTCACCGGCCTCATCTGCGGCGCCGAACTCACCCAGTACTCCGACCACGCCTTCGAGCTGCGCGGCACCACCGGCCTGATCCGCATGGACCCGGAGCAGGTGTGTCTCTTTCAGTCGAAAGTCTCGATGTCCGAGCCCGACAGCGGTTTTGAATGGAGCAGTTTAGAGGAAGTAAAGGTCGAGCGCCCGGCCCCGGCCTCGACCTATGTCGCAGCGCTCGCCGAGTTGGTCGACACCCTCGAGGGCAAGGGCTCCCTGCGCAGCGACGGCGCGGTCGGCCGCCGCTCGCTCGAGATGGTGATGGCCATCTACCAGTCGCAGTTGGAGGGCAACGGCCCGGTTCACTTCCCCGTCTCGCTCGCCGAATCCGGCGTTGGGGCACTGCGGCGAGACGGGCAGTTTACAGCGCGGGAAAAATAAAAGCGCCGCCGCCAGCGAGGCCCGCAGGGTAAATTCGTGCACTTCACATCCTCCGCTAAACCCTACCACCAGCGTCAGGATATCACCCTCGACGCGGGCTTCCTGCAGTGTAAACGCATCGCTTGCGACCTCCATGTCCATGGCGAAGCGCGGCAAAACTGGATCGGCGGGCACCGGATCGGCGACCTGATCTGGTGTGATGCTTACGCTGCCTTGCGCACCCTTGCCGTTTCCCTGCAGCAAATCGACACATCGCCCCGCCTCACAACCCAGCACCGGCTCGACGGGCACTGAGCAATCCGAACCATATCCATAACGCTGATTCATAAAGGCTTCAAACGCATTGTGCTCTCCGAGCCGCCCGGCCAGCGCCGCCGAGTCCGTCGAAGCCGTCGAATAGACCAAAAATTCCCAAGGCCCACCACAGGGCTTGGCCCCCAAACCCACAACGCGACAATCCCCAATCGAATCGCACGCAGCCTCACCGACGAGCGCCTCAATATCCCGCCGCATTTCCGCCAACTGCGCCCGATCGCCTTCCTCAGCCCGCTCCTTGCTCTGCACCGGATCCGAATCGCCGCAGGCATCGGCGAAGACGATGAGCCCCATCATCCCCAAGTATCGCATAGTCTTTTTCATACGAGAGCCAATATTTGCAATTGCCATGCCAATAGGGTCTCTATTTTCTGAGCCCATAGCCCAGCGCTTTGCAAACAAAACTGGTACTTTTCACCCTTGTCGCCCGACTCTTGTTTCCCTTTCTTCTCATCAGATTTCTGACCTAAACTCTCAGATTTCTAGTACCCTCACACTTTCCTGAATGTCCTTTTCACAACGTAAATCGCGAACAGACCGACCACCCTTGGAGAACGACATGCCCAACGCCAAAAAACAAACCAAGGCCAAACGCAAAAGCTCCCGCAAAAAAGTCCGCATCGCCCTCATCGGCGCCGGTGGCCGCGCCCTAACCGCCCACTACCCCGCCCTCCACGACATCCCCCAAGCCGACCTCGTCGCCGTAGCCGACCTCGACGAAACCCGCCTGCACCAAGCCTGCGACCAGTACAATATCAAAGGCCGCTACACCGACTACCGCCAGATGCTCGACCGCGAAAAACCCGACGCCGTCTACGCCATCATGCCGCCGCACCACCTCTACGACCTCGCCGCCACCAACATCGAGCACGGCTGCCATCTCATTATAGAAAAACCCCCTGCCGTCACCACCGAGCAAATCCGCCAACTCGCCCACCTCGCCCGCCGCCACAAAGTCCTCACCGGCGTCGCCTTTCAGCGCCGCTTCGCCCCCCTCGTCCGCCGCGGCAAGGCGCTGTGCGAAGAACGCGGCCCCGTCCATACCGCCCACGCCAGCTTCTACAAAAACTGGGTCGGTGGCGCGCCCTACTACCGCGGCGCCATGGACATGCTCACCTGCGATGGCATCCACGCCGTCGACACCCTGCGCTATTTGTGCGGCGGCGAGGTCGAAAGCGTCGCCAGCGACTCGCGCCGCCTCGACGCCGACCACTGGAATATCCACCTAGCCCTGATCCGCTTCACCAGCGGAGTCACCGGGTTATTGCTCAACAACTTCATGACCGGGCGTCGGATGTTTACCGTCGAAATACACAGCCCCGGCATCTCCTTCTTCGGCGACCCCGAGGAGGGCGGCCAGCTCTTCGCCGACAACCAGACCAAGCCCATCGACACACTGGACCCCTTCGCCTTGGCCAAAAGCCAGGACGACTACCGCGCCTTTGGCACCTACGACATCAACCGCCACTTCGTGGATTGCATGTTAAAGGGGACAAAACCCGAAACGAATTTCGACGACGCGGTCAAGACCATGGAGCTGGTCGACGCCGTCTACGGCGCGCAGATCTGAGCATCCGTTATACTTTCATGCGGGGCTGAGACATTCGCTCTGGTAAAACGCCGCGCCAATCTGCGCTGGGCTAAAATAGCCTCTCAGCGCCGGATCTCGATCCGCCACCCCTCAGCTATCCGGTGCGTCTCTTGCAACCGGGAGCGGGCCTTGGGCCAGAGCACCTGGTAGGCGGGATAGACCACCGCGCCGACTACGGTACTGATCCCGACGATTTCCAACGCCCGCTCGTCGGTCCAATATTCGTCTTTGTTCAACTCTTCCCCGTAGAGAAATAGCCGATCGCCCCCCACCGCAATCCCTCCAACCCCAGCCCCTCCCAACGCCCCGGCTGCCACATTCGCCCGCGAGAGCCCGCCGCGCCCTTTGGGCTGCCGCACCTGCTCAAAGACCTGCACTTCTTCAATCTGCGCTATGGGAATAGCAACAGTCGGCCGCTCGTATCCTCCACTCCGCGCCGCCACCTGCAACCCCGGCACCCGCAAATAAGACTGCGGCAAATGCTCCACGCTCTTCCACGCCTCCGCCCGCACCCTGACAAACCCCGCATTCGCCTCCACCAACCGCACCATCACCGGCACTTCCCCATCCCTCCCCCTGGCCCAACTCCCATAATACTGCCCATCAACAGACCAGGATATCGCCAATTCCACATCTTTCTCCACCTCTACGACCCTCTCCCCCTTCACCAACATCAAGGTACCTACTCCCTCCAACAAAGGTCCCGGCTTGGCGCATCCGGTCAGTATTAGCAGGGTGATCGCCAATATGCTCTGTACCTTTTTCTTTCCCATTTTCACTCATTCTCGCGTTGTTGTCGCAACATTACCGAGGTCCAGTTGGAGCGTAGGGGGCCTACCCTCCAACTGGACCGTCAGAAGATACAACACCCCACCCCAC
>JAYYUU010000105.1:0-5330 GCA_036343835.1 Candidatus Latescibacterota bacterium
ATCCCCAGTAAAATCCCCTTTTATATAGGAGAGATACATCGTCTCGGCCAGCGGCAAAGTCTGCGCGTAAATGGTCGCCCCGCCCGCGAAAAGACCGTTTTACCGAAAGAAGCCGCCTTTGCCGCTACCTCTGCAATACTGCCACAGACCCCCCCTCCTGTGCCATTCCCGACCGACTGACGACGATATTGTGCGCGCTGGTCAGATCCGGCCCGAAGATCTCGTAGGAGCGCCGCCCCATAGTCACGGTCTGCCCCTCGACGAAGCCGAGAAACTGCTGGTATTCCTCAGGCACGCTCCAGGGCATGCCGTCACCGCTGCCGATAACGCGGTCCTTTGACATGGCTGGAATGATGATCATATACCGCTCCTCGTAAACAGTTGGATGCCTACCAGGCCCTCCTTTGCATATATTGGTGCATGGCGAAAGAAGATGCCATATATTTGCAGCGGCTCGGGGCAAATCTCCGAAGACCGCGACGGCTGGACGGTGTGCACCGCCGACGCCCGCCCACCCACTTCGAACACACCCTGGTCGTCACCAGCGGCAAGCCATTGCTGTTGACCGCCGCTTGAGCGAGAGGATCCCACGCCATACCTTGGTAGACCTATGAAAACCGTCTTCGTCATGCTCGACTCGCTCAACCGCCACTATCTCAACGCCTATGGCCAGAGCTGGGTCCAGACCCCCAATATCGACCGCCTCGCCGCTCGCGGCCTGGTCTTCGACAACCACTTCTGCTGCTCGATGCCCTGCATGCCGGCCCGCCGCGACCTCTTCACCGGGCACGCCAGCTTTCTCGAGACCCCCTGGAGTCCGATCCAACCCTGGGACGACTGCCTGCAACCCGAGCTGCGCCGCCAGCGGGGCACCTACAGCCATTTGATCACCGACCACTACCACTACTTCCACTCCGGTGGCGAGTACTATCACACCCAGTTCGACTCCTGGGAGTTCCAGCGCGGGCAGGAGGGCGATGTCTGGCGCGCGCTGGTCGCCGAGCCGCCCACGCCCGAATTCCGCGGCAAGAATCGCCGCGCCTATTGGGCCAACCGCGCGCTGATGGACACCGAGCGCGACGAGGACTACCCGACGCCGCAGTGCTTCCAACAGGCCATCGAATTCCTCGAGCGCAACCGCCAATCCGACAACTGGCACCTCCACGTCGAGTGCTTCGACCCGCACGAGCCCTTCGCCTGCCCGCAAAAATACCGCGACCTCTACGGCGATACCTGGGATGGCGGCTACCACTTCGACTGGCCCGACTACGCCCCCGTCACCGAAGACCAGGCCGCCGTCGAGCACATCCGCAAGTGCTATGCCGGCACCCTGACCATGGCCGACGTCTGGTTGGGCAAGTTCCTCGACAAGATGGACGAGTTGGGCTTGTGGGAAGACACTGTGCTGGTCTTCAGCACCGACCACGGGCACCTGCTCGGCGAGCACGGCTACTGGGCCAAGAACTACATGTTCGACTACAAAGAGCTGGTCCACATCCCGCTCATCGTCTGCGCGCCCGGTGCTCCGGCCCGCCGCGTCCCCGCCCTGACCTCGACTCTCGACCTGATGCCGACCTTTCTGGAACTGCACGGCGGCGAAAACCCATCTGCCGTCGACGGTCGCTCGCTCTGCCACCTCTTAGCCGCCGACGGCCACCACCACCACGCGGTGCTCTACGGCTATTTCGGCAAGGATATCAACCTGACCGACGGGCGCTACACCTACTGCCGCCAGCCTCTGCCCGACTCGGTTGCCCACCACCACACCGCAGCGCCCTCCGCCTTCGTCGACCTGGCGACGCAGCAAGCCCCCTTCGTCCGCCGCCAACAATTGGCTGCCGCCGAGTGCGGCGTCTTCTTAGAACGCGCGCACGACATCCCGCACTATCGCTTCGCCGTACCTTCGCGCCGCCACCACAACGCGCCCGACTTCAACCCCATCTACGATATCGTCGCCGATCCCGAGCAATCGCAGCCTCTGCGCGACGATGAGCTGGAGGCGCATCTCGCCGGCCAGTTGCGCGATCTGCTCGCCCACCACGGCGCGCCCGCCAGCCAATACGGGCGGATGGGATTATAGGCCTGTGTCGGGTGCCCACAGCAGCTTTATCCGCCTGCAGACGCAGAGCCGCATCTCCGCCACCCAGTGGAAACAATGGTCCAATGCGCTCGGTCTGGAAACGCTGGAAGTCGAGGATATCTGGGACGAGATCGGCTACCCCATCTTCACCGCCACCCGCCAGCTGCCCCCGATCTCTTTCATCCTGCAATTGCGCGCCGAACGCCGCCAGGCCGATCTTTTCGACTTCAAGGACGAAATCGCGTCCTTACTGACCTTTCTCAACCTGCTGGGCCAACTCCAAGACGATAAACTGGGCGGCGGCAAGACCATCGCGATCCTCTTCCGCTTCTTCCGCATCAAGGTCAGCTCCCAGGCCGGCGAACACCGCGCCAACGTACTCGTCGAGGAATTTTTCTTCGACCTCTGCAAACTCATCCTGGTAACCAGGGCCATCGGCAAGGAAACAGTTACCCTGACCGAAGTCCTCAACCTGGTGATTCGCAGGCAAATGCCGGTGGACAAGGTCGTCGAACTGGGCATGCAAGCCCTCGGCTCACGCCCATATGCCCATATTTCTCGCAGATGCCTAGAAGGCCCGCCGACCGCTAAAGAAATGGCGGAGTGGGACGAGGAGGACGACTTCGAAGAGGACGGCGACGACGATAGCTACGAAGAAGAAGAGGGCGACGACGACGACGAGGATGAAGAGGACGACGAGGGCGACGACGACAACGAGGAGAGGGCGAGGAGGAAGAAGAAGAGCAGGAGGAAGAACAAACCCCGTATCGACCTCCCTTTCCCTTAGATCGTTTCGTCCGCGATTTTCGCAAGTCACTGGGGGCTTTTTACGTCGTGCAGACAGGTAGCGAAGATGGCGATGAGGCGAGCAACGCGAGCAAACTACTCGACGTGCGCCTCGAAGCCCTCAGGGCATTCAATCCATTGTACACCGTGATTCCCTCGCCGGATGAAGCCGAAGAAATAGCCGCCAAGCGCGGCCAGAGCATCGACCCCAACCGCATCATCAAACGCGGTGCCCCGCCCCGATTGGCCCCCTCCTCCAGCAAGTGTTCCAGACCCACCTCTCCCTCGAGTGCAGGTGGTGGTGGCACAACGTCGAGCACTGGCGCGACGGAAAGCGGTTCGACGACAGAGGCTGGAACAGAGGGCGCGACCAAGAAGCGCAAGAAAGTCCGATCCATTGACGATATACTAGGCGAGCTGATCGCCTTAACGACGGATGGAGACGCTGCATCCACTGCAGCAGGGGAGTCCCAGCCAGCTGTAGCGGCGCAAAGTCTGGATCCGGCCGCCCAGGCCGCGGGCGCAGGCGACGAAGCGGGCGACGAAGCGGGCGACGACGCGGACGGGGATAGCGCTCCCGCGCCCGCTGAAGATGAGATCGTCGGTTTGGCTCCCGTCTCGCCGGCCGACTTCAGCCAGAAGGTATATCAGCTGGGCCAGCTACTCGGCGCCGCCGAACGGGACGACGAGGCGGTGTGGCAGATCTTCCTCGACCCCGGGCGCGAGCTGGAAGAGCGCCAGGCGCTGGCCACGGCGCTGGCCACGGCGGAGGGCCCGGCCAATCAGGCGTATCGCCTGGTCAAGGGCGCAGCCCAATTCATCGGTCTCAAACGCCTGCTACGACTAGGCGAGCTGCCACAGCGCAACCGCCGTTTCACCACCCAGATCAGCGGCTTTGTCAATATCGTCCAGGCCACCCTCAAGAACTTCCAGCCCAACGATCGCCAGCTCGAAGGGCTCGATCTGATCCTCGATCACGCCGCCACCGCCCTGCTCCGCCTCGAAAATCTGCGCATCAACCAATTCTACGTAAAGGAGTACCCCAACCACTATACCGAGGAGGCCGTAACCGCCTATCGCGACCAGACTCTCGCTGCCGTCCAGGCCCTGGTCGACGGCGAATTCCTCGAGTTGACCCGCACCCGGGCCGAAGACGATACCGCGGCGATGGTCGAGCTCTTCAGCACCGAACACTACACCACCGAACTAGTCGCCAACTGCCGCGCCTATGCCGAAGAGCTGCAACGGGGTGGGCATACCACCTCGCTCGAAAAACTCGCAGCCGTCTTCGGGGAAACCCCCATCGAATTCGAAATCGCCGAGCCGGCCGAACCCGAGCCCGGTCCGCTGCCCGAAGATCAGCTAATGGACGACGAACTCGGCCCGATTTTCCAACGCGCCTGCAATTACCTCTGCGAGCAAGCTTGGGTGGTCCTCTGGGAGCGACTCGAGCCAGCGAAGGTCATCCCCCAGATCGTCGCCGTCGCCCGCGCTTCGCTGTCTTCCTGTTTCGTCCTCAAACCCGAGCGCAGACGCCACGCCACCCGACCGTGGATGCCCATCACCGTCGTCTCACTCGAGAAACTCACCGCCAAGGCCGATGTCCGCCACCTCTACTTGCGGGTGGACTCCGATGGCAAGGTACTCTATGTCGAGGGCTACGAGGACGGCACCTACGCCGACCTGATGGAGCTGCGCGAATACACCCAGATGCGCATGCAGACATCCAACGAAGGTGAAGAGGGTAGCGATCCCCTGCAGACTGGGGAGAAATACCTCTTCACCCTGGGCCGCACTCAGGACTTCTTCGGCGGCAATGCCAGTGCCATCCTCGCCAGTTGTGTCCGCGATGAAGAGGGAGAAATCAAAATCTTTTCCGTCTTCCGACCCAAAGTCGGACATTAAATAGATCATATGTCCATCTGATACAATTACATGTACTATATCTAACTCAGATTTATTTTTTTGACCTTAACGCCTCTTTTATGTCGTACATTGATCTGCATCACAGAAATTGGTTTTGCGATGAGTTAATTTTAGTCAAGTATGTAGCGAGAAATACTCATATATTGAGGTTCCGGTGCCACCAGAGGCACCATCATCCGAAAGGAGTCTACTCATGCATCATCTGCGCAATCTGGCCTTATTGGTCGGCATACTCTGTTTTGGGCTGAGCCCAACCATGGTCGCGAGCCAGGAGCTCATCCAGCAGCCGGCCATAGTTGAAGACTACGGTCTGCCCTCGCCCCCGCCCGAACTGGAAAAGATCCTTGAGGAACTCCTCGGAGAAGGCGACCTCTCCGATGCGGCGACGATCATGCTCAAACGCCTCCTCATGACCCCCGAGGAGCGCGAAGCCGCTGGCGAGCCCGAAACCAACGATGGTGACCCTGACGCTATTCATGAGGAGGAGGCCGCCAAAGAAGAGATCGAAGCGATTTTCCACGCCCTGCTCGAAGACGAT
>JAYYUU010000106.1:0-6900 GCA_036343835.1 Candidatus Latescibacterota bacterium
GTCTCGATGCTGTAGCCTGGCCTCACCATCGGCATAGTCGGGATCGCGGTGAAGATCGTCGGCCTGCAGTACCTCACAGAGCCGCTGCCACATCTGCTCACCGCTGCAGGCAATGTTGAGATAGCCGTCGGCGGTCTGAAATACTCCTGTTGGAATGCTGGTGGGGTGATTGTTGCCCGCCTGGGGCGGCACTTCGTTGCCAATCAGCCAGCGCGCGGCCTGAAAATCGAGCATCGCGATCTGTGCTTCGAGCAGGGAGGTATGCACCAGCTGACCTTCGCCGGTTTCCTCGCGTTGTAGCAAGGCGGTGAGGATGCCGAGGGCAGCGTATAGACCGGCGGCGAGATCGGCGATGGGCACGCCGACCCGTACGGGTCCTTGGCCCGGCAATCCCGTGATCCACATCAAACCGCCCATCCCCTGGGCAATCTGATCGAAACCGGGTCGCAGCCGGTAGGGACCGTCCTGACCGAAACCGGAGATGCTGGCGTAGACAATGCGCGGGTTTTCCGCTCTGCATGCTGCGTAATCGATGCTGAGTCGGCCTTTTACGTCGGGACGAAAATTCTCCACCACCACATCTGCCCTTTTTACCATGCGCATGAAGGCGGACCGGCCTGCTGCGGCCTTGAGGTTCAGGGTGAGGCCGCGCTTGTTGCGGTGGATATTCTGAAAATCCGGGCCGTGGCGCGGCCCCCCCATGTCCTTGGACGAGTCGATATTTTCAGGCGTTTCAATCTTGATGACATTCGCACCCCCATCGGCAAGCTGGCGCACGGCCGTAGGTCCGGCTCGGACGCGGGTCAGATCGAGAACCGTAAATCGGGAGAGAGGATATTTTTGCTCGGCCATAAGTCGACTCCTATTCCACCCAGTTGAACGCCGTTCCGGTTTGAAATTTTTTCTGATCGAGGTGAATGAGCGGCGTACAGGCGTCCCGGTTGCCCGGATATACCAGGTTTACCTGGTCTTCGCCGTCGCGCACCATGGACTCGTCGCGCACTTTCACGGCCAGGTAGAGGGAGTTTTCCGCCAGGTTGTAGCCTACGCGGAAGGAGCCCTCAAAGGCGGCGGCATCGCGGGGCGTGTCGATGGGATAGGAGACGAAGTCCGCAGGCCAGTCGGAGAGATCGCCGTCGAGGGTGATGCCCGCGACCGGATAGGCCAGGGCCACCCGGCCGTTGTCGGCCCGGGCTAGCAACGCCGCCAGCAGTATCAGCGCAACGCCGAGTCCGATCATATACCACTTATCCTTTTCCATAGCGGTTTTCGCTCAGAGGCAATCTGCTCAGCAGGGCGTGGTCTAGCTGTTCAGACCTGCTGCAGCGACGCCCAGCGGTCGTAATACAGATGCAGTGATTCGGGCAGGAATTCGCGCGCGCCGTCGTTGAGCATGAAGGCGCAGCGACCGGGATCCGACTTGGGCTCGCTGGCGTCGTAACGCTGGAAACTGGTCGAAATGGTCAGCCTTTCGCGGTCGGGCGTGTGCGCCGCCCGGTGCAGACAGTCGCCGTTCCAAAAAATCGTCTGGCCCGCCTTCAGATCGACCATCAGATCGCCCGGCAGCCGTTCGTGGATCGACTTATCCATCGCCTTGTACTCGCGCTCGCTGCGGTAGCGGAGATGGCTGCCCGGCACGATCGAGAGCGCGATATCATCGACCATCGCCAGTTCCCACCGGCATATCGTCCTGGGCCGCCGCAGATACTCCAGCTCGTCCTCTTCGCCGCGATCCATCACCAGCCCGTCGTCGCGGTGCCAGCGCACGTTGAACGGCTCGTTGCGGGGATTGGTGAACATCGCCATCGGGCCGAGGCGGATATCGGTGCCGATCTGCCCGTGCACATAGTCGAGCAAGGCCTGGCAGCCGTAGTACTCGGCGAAATTCGGCTCGCCGAACTCGGGGGCGTTCAACCCGACGATATGATAGGGCTCCCCTTCGCCGTGGTAATCGGTGTAGAGGTCGACCGCACCGGCGCGCACCTTGGTCTCGATCCTGCGCGCGGCGGCGCGCAACTCCTCGATCATGCCGGGTTCCAGCGCGTCGTCGACGATGAAATACCCGAGTTTCTCGTAGTCTTGCAGATGTTGTTCAGTCAGCAAGGATCACCTACCCTCCTAGTATGCTTCCGAGCCAGCGTTCGATATCCGGCCAGAAGTCGTCGGCGCCTCTGAGCGGGTGGGTGGCGCCAGCGTAGACCTTGGCCTCTAGGTCGACGCCGTTCCCCACCAGCTCCGCCCGCTGGGGACCACCCCGGTCGGCGCCGCCGTACAAGTATAACATCGAAATGCCGGTCGGCTGCGCCCACTTGACCGCGTTGCGCAGCACCGGCTTGCACATGCTCGTCGTAGTAGATCGGATAGGTCTCGTGGCCGGGGCGAAAGTAGAAGATCTTGCCATTCCCCCTGCGATACGTCACCCCCGTGGACATTCTCGCCCCATACCGTCGCACGAATCATACCCTTTCACTCTGCTCCAGTTTTAATCCCAACCGGGCCCAACGGCACGCGAATATGGGCGTTGGCTGCGGCTAGGTCGTCCGGCTTTTCTTCCAACTGGCGAAACCCCGACTGCGTCCGCAAACCAGCCGCATCGGCGCGGTCGAGCACCGGCTGCTGTAGCGCGTCCCGCTCGTCGGGACAGAGATGCCGCAGCAAGGGCTGCAAGTCGGCGGGCAGGTCGAGATACTCCGCGTGGGACAGCGGCCGACAGACGATATTGTACCTGCCGCCCGGGGCGTAGTCGTCGACGGACAACCACCAGGGGCACCAGCGGTTGACCACCGCGACCCGCGCCCGGCCGCTGGGATTGTGCATCGCCGACGCGTGCCAGCTCCGCGAATCCTGGATATAGACCGAGCCCGCCGGCGCGGTGACTTGCATGTCTCCGGGGATCGGCGCCGTAACCGTCATGTCGTCGGCCGGCCCCCGCGGGTTGCGTTTGTCCTTGTGCGACCCGGGCACGACCCAGGTGCCGCCCGAGTCCTCGTCCACATCGGTTAGATACCAGATCATCACCAGACACATGGTCACGTCGGGAAAGGGCTGGCGGATACAACCGACGTTTTGGTCCGGATCGCCCCTGCCGTACGCGGATAGGTCGTGGGGCCAATCCGTGTGCCATTCGCGGCTATCGGCGCGACCCCGGTACTTGGGGGATCCAAACCCGCCCGGGGTCCCGTCCGGCTGGTCGGCCGCGATAATACGCGGATGCAGCTGCGCGATCCGCAGGTGGTCGTCAAGGACGCGGCGCGCGACCGCAGTGACGACCGGATGGGCCAGATGTTGGGCGTACTGCGGCATCCATACAATATCGTTGGGCGGTTTCGGAGGGTAGCCGACCCGGCGCACTGGGCGCAACTCCACCTTGTCATTGTCGAGTAATTCCCGTGGGTCCAGCCCTCCGCGCTCAACCAGGTCTTTGATGTCCTCTATATTGCGGGCAATAGTCGACTGCGCGGCCACAATTTCGTCGCGGATAGCATCCACCTCGCTGGTCGGTATTACATGGTCGATAACGCAAAACCCGTATCGGCTGAGCGAATCGGCGCAACCCGCGGCCACCTCCTCCACCGGACTCGTTGCGGCGCTGAATGCGTAGGCCCGGGTGCGGGACAGATCGGCGGTGGCGGCTTCTGAGTCGTGGTTTTCTCGGGCTAGGAGATCGCGGATATCCTGCAGCTCGCGCTGTAGGCGGGCGGCTTTGGCGTGTAGTGCGGAGATATTCATTTTAAAGACCTTTTAGGGTGGCAGCTGCGCGCCATAATAAACGGCGCGGTAAATGTATTTTGCCATGCTACTATCTGGTTTAAATATAGCCGGACGCCGTGAGGATATCGGCCTGGTCGCTCAGCCGTTCGAGCACGTGGTCGGGGTATATCGACATCCGCTGGTAGGGCAGGTTGTGGCGCCCGATCGACGGCATATAGTTGAAGAACACGGAGCGGCGGATCGAATCATTGGTCACCGGGAAGGCGTTGTGGGTCATGCCCTCCGAGAAGATGACCACGTCGCCCGGCGCCGCCAGCACCGGCACCGCCATCGGGTTTTTGCTGGCATCGCTCATATCGTATGGACAGGCGAAATTGGCCTTGTGGCTGCCGGGAATCGCCGCGAACGGGCCGTTTTCCACCCGGGTCATATCCGAGAGGATCACCACGCTCTTGGTACTGCTGCAGGCAAAGCGCTGGTTGGTGTGGTCATAGGCGTAATAAATGTCCCGGTCCACCGGATAGCCGCCATTGTGGAGGCCGCCGCCCTTGCAGGGCCCGAGCTTTTCGATATAGTAGGTCGCGGAGATAAATACGGGGCCGCCGGCAAAAGCGGTGTGGATCGCCTTGAGGATCGGATCGCGGACGATGAGGTCGAATTTGTCGGTGCCGCACAGGGCGTGATCCACCCGTCCCACCCCGCCGGTCTCGGGATTGGGACGCCGATCCGGGCGGTGGTCGCCTTTCCAGAAGGTGTGCTCCGAATCCTTCATCGCCGCGGACAGATAATAACTGGCTACGCCGAGTTTGGTATACGTCGCGTAGTCGATGGGGATGGCCTGGAGTTCATCGATGCCCGCGTGGAACGCTTTGACCGCTTCCGCATCGTAGTGCTGCTCGAGGACCATATAACCCTGGAGGTCGAACTCGTACTTTTGCTCGGGGGTCAACTCAAAGGCCGGCGGGGGATCGCTGGATGCCATGACGATTGGGATCTCCTCCTCTTATCGCGATGATATTTGCTCGGGAAGTATAAAGGCCCTTTTAAGGCCTCCGGTCAACCCTTGCGGCTTCTAAGGATGGCGGGAGTTGAGGGGCAGGTCGATTTGGCTGATATTCAGTTGGCAATCCACCCTGGTGCTAAACGGGAAAACGCGAAGAATATGGACTGTCCTGAAGCGCTTAGCGGGTGGCGTCGCACACTTTGAAGGAGTCTTCATGCCTATCGCCCTATTCCCAAACGATTCGGCAGCAGATCTGGAGAGCCACCTAGAGGAGATAGACGAGCACGGCATCACCATTATCGCCGATGTCTTCAGTGCGGCCGAACTGCGCGCGTGGCCCGCCATAATCGACCGCGCGATGGCCGTGCGCGAATTGCACCCGGGTCAAAAACCGGAGTCCGTCGTGAATTTCAACATGTGCAGCAACCTCGTAAACCACGACCCCTGCTTCGAGGAACTCTGCCTGCGCCCCGCCGTGTATTCGATCATGCAGCGACTGCTCGGTGCCAACACCGTGCTCTCCACCATCGCCGCGCTGGAGCCGCGACCGGGCGCCACGGGCGAGGACGGCGGCGAAGTACAGTCGCTGCACCGGGACGGTCTCGGCCAGGGATTGCCGGTGAAAGGCCTGCAAGGGTGTCAGTCGCTGTGGCTGATCGACTCGATGGACCCGCAGAATGGGGCGACCCGATTCGGCATCGGCACCCACCGGTTGGATCTCCCGCAAGATACGCCCTTAGAGGCCTGGGTCCACGACGAAGGCCGCCTGGTGCAGATGAGCCTGCCCGCCGGCTGCGTGGTCGTCTACGACGCCCGCACCCTGCACGCGATGTCCAACAACCCCTCGGGGCGCCGCCGCAGGGCGCTGGCCTGCTTCTACACCCAAGCTGGCCTCCCGCGGATGTGCGACCAGCGATATTACCTTCCTCCCGAGATCCAACAGCGGGTCTCCCCGCAGGCGCGCGTGCTGTTGGGCCTGGACTCGCCCGAGCCGCTTTCGGCCTGCGGCAAGTTCTACGAATCCGGCGATCTCCCCGCAGCGCCCATTGTGAGCAAATAAAAGCCTACCCATTCGGGTCGTAGTCTGAGATTCTCCCAGGACGGTTGAACTCAGTCTGGCCTTGTGCCCTTCTTTTCTCTCCAAACTGCGACGAATGGAGGGAAAAATATGGACGCAAGACCAGGAATAGAGAATCTGTGTTGTCTGAATAGCGCATGCAAGTCGTATGGCCTGACGGGCGGCGGCAATCTGCGCTTGCGCAAGGCCTATGGAGCGGAGTACCTGGCCCTAGTCGGCCCAGGCCCGCATATCACCCGGGGCCTTGTGAGCCGGTTCTGGCTCGCCGGGGTTGAAGTAGTTGCTGCATCCCGACAGCAAACCCCAGTAGCGATCGAAACCACGACTCACGGGCAGAGACTCGGGCCGGTGGTCTATGCCCCACTTACCCGCCATCAGCGTGCGATAGCTCGCGTCGCGCAGCAACTCGGCGATGGTGATATTGTTGCCGGTAAGCAGCCCGCCGCCCGCCAGCACCTGATGCGGATACAGCCCGGTCAAGAGCGAGGCCCGCGTCGCCACACAGACTGCGTTGTTGTAGAAATTGTGAAACGCATCCCCTCGGCCGCCAGCCGATCCAGGTTGGGCGTCTGGATCTCACCACCAAAACAGCCGATATCGGAGTAGCCGAGGTCGGCGGCCATGATCAGCACGATATTGGGGCGCGTTGCAGTCGATTTTGTCATGGCTGTATAGTACCCCTCGTCATTCCCACGGCACCAGCCCCACCAGCCGCTTCCCCAACTCCGTCAGCTGCGCCGGTGGACTGCTCCGCTCCCACCGTTGCTGCCGCGCTTCGTACTCATCTTCCGACAACGGGGCATGCCACCGCTCGCCCCACTGCTGCCATATATCGACATTCCCCTCACCCCGCTTCTTCAGCTGCTCGGGGTCGGTAGGTACCGGCCCCATCGTGATATACTGCGCAAAGCGGGGCGTAGCGGAGAGGTTCCGGCCATTGGTGTGGGGGAGTAGTCGGTGCCAGATCACAATGCTCCCCGCCGTGGCCGGGATCGTCTGGGCCTCTGCGAAGAATCCCGCGAGTTCCGGATGGGTAGCCATCCAATGACCATCGTCCTCCTGCTCCAGGCTGCGGTCTTTCGGCACCGTCGCCAACCACTCGTCGAAC
>JAYYUU010000107.1:0-5333 GCA_036343835.1 Candidatus Latescibacterota bacterium
CTTCTGCTTAGCCGCGTTGAGGCTAAAGGGCACCTCGCGCAGGTATTCGCTCTTGACCTTGGGCGAAATCGTGATCCGGCCCAGAGGCAGCAGGTAATCGGCCTTGTTGATGATGCCGACGAAACTCGAAGTCTCGCGACCGTTGCGACCGTCGGGTCCGAGGGGGTCGAAGGCCACGACGGGTGCGCCCTCTTCGTCGAGCTCGCGCTCGCCGGCGCCGTTGAGCAGGAACTCGATCTCGGCGTCGCGCTGCTTCCACCAATCCCACTTGAAGCGGTGGCGCATGCCCCAGCGCCGCGGGCTCGAATACTGCCAGTCCGCCGACAGCGAGTTGATCCAGGTGTCCTCGGCGGCCAGCAGGTCGACCACCGGCTCGTTGCGACCGCTGGTCTCTACCGGATTGCCGAACTGCGGCCGGGGCATAACCCATTGCGACAGGTGGTCGTGGATGGTGTCTTCGGCCTGCCGCAGCATGTTGAAGACCCGCACCCGCCCCGCCGTCGGCGTCGTCTTCTCGAAAGTAAAGATGCCGTAGGCGGTCGTATTGTGGCGGTCGGCGCCGCGCAACTCCTCGTCGAGCCGGCCCGCCGTCAGTTTGATCTCCGGCGTGACCTCGACGCTGCCGAAGACATTGTGGCCCCAGTGGTCGCGCTTGTAGGGATAGTCTGGCTCGTCGTCGTTTTCGAAGCGATCGACCCAGCCGTTGTTGTTGTTGTCCATGCCCAAAATGAACTCGGGCCGCTCGATGCCCTATCGCAGGAAGGGCTCGGCGTAATAGGGGAACAAATTATGCCGGTCGCCGTTGCTGTTCTGGTTGAAATCGGAGAGGAAGTCGCCATTCTCGTCGTAGCCGGGAAACACCGCCGGGTCGCCGATGCCCTCGGGCCGCACCCGGAACTGCTGTCCCGGGATTGGGATCAGGCTCCCCTGGTTGAAGCGCAACTGGTCGGGATGGCGGTCGTTGTCGTCGTTGTCGTCGACGAAATCGTAGTCGCGATTGGTGGCCTCGGGCGAGTAGTCGACCGTACCGCGGGGATTTACCGGACGCACCGAAGTGCTGTAGTTCTCATCCATGCCGTAGGCTTCGGCGAAGAAGCGCCAGGGCCCCGAGCGCTTCGACAGATTGGCCATCCAGCCCACTGCCCGCTCGTCGCCTACGATGCCGGTAATCGCCTCGCGTTTCTTCGCATTGATCGAGGGAAATTTGCGGTACTGGTTGTTGAGATTGAATTCGCCATAAAAGTCGAAACCGTGAAAATCGCGCAACTCGGCGGTGACGCCGAGAACCTGGTTGGCGGTCGGCAAACCGTAATCGAAGACCACCTCGCGCTGGTTGAGGCGGTTGCGGATATTGCCTTGGGCCCGCGACACAATCAGGAATTGCGGCTGGCCGACATTGTTGACCTGGCGGTCGGAGGCCACCTCGACACGATAGTCGTTTGCAACCACCAGACGGACCCGCATATTCTCGATCGCGGTAACCGCGTCTTCGGCCTCGGCGAGGGTCAGACCTAACCCCTGTTGCAACCGCAACCTGAGCGAGCTCTCTTCGTCGTCCTGTGTACCGGTCAGTACGTATTTGAGGGTGATGCTCTCGGAGCCGTCGGCGGTGAGGAACCCGTCGCGCACGCTTCCGCCCTCGCGCGCGGCGCGGAAGCCGATGCTACTGCCGGTAAAAACCGTATCGCGCGCCACCAACTCGGGCCCTTCCGCCCCCTCGACCTCGCGCATCAGAGTCGTGGGAATCACGACGTCGTCGCGGAACAGCACCCCCCCGCCGACGCCGTCCTCGGGGCTGTCGTCGGACAGCCGCACTACCAGCAACGTCTGGCGCTGATCGACCTGGCCGCCGGTCAACAGGCCTTTAAAGGGGTTGTCCTCGAAGCTCTCGCGCGCACCGGTGCCGTTGTGGGCATTGACGAAGGTCGCGCCCAGCATCAGCGAGTTATTGACGGCCGCTTCGATCCGGCCGGCCATCAGGTTGGTGAAGTGCGAGGCGGGCCGGGTGGGAATCTCGGCGTCGATGGCGATGATCGGGTTGGAGATCCGCGAGAACAGGCCGGTGAGTTGGACATTGTTGTTGGCGGCGCTGATCGCCACCCCGTTAAAGCCGGCCTTGCGGAAGGTCATCGGTGTCAGGGTCGTGTTGATCTCGTCGCCGATCATGATAGAGTAGCTGTAGTCGCCGCTCTGGTCGGAGGCGATGACCATCCGGTCGAACCAGCTCTGGTAGAAACCCGGCTTGGTGACCTCGCTGGCTTCGAAGGTCAGCGGCTGGCGCTGGCGCCAGTCATAGACTAGGCGGCCACGGGTGATCAGATCGCCGAAGCTGTCGTAGAAGTAGAAGCCCTCCTGGTTGCGGTCGATATAGCGCAGGTAGGACTCCTTGGCGTAATTGGTGTACTCCCACTGCCGCCGCCCGTATTCGGTGAACAGCTCCTGGGGCAGGTACCAGCGCTGCACCGTCGGGTCGAGCGAGCCGATCTCGATGGCTAGGCCCGACGCCGAATAGGTATTGCGTTCACCAACCCGGCGCCCGAGGCGGTTGCCGTAGTCGACCTGGGCGATCGCGTCGGTCGCGCCGAGCAGCAGCGCAAGCCCGGCGAAGATCGCCGTGCGATAAAATGCGTACGTCATTACTGCAACCCCGCGTAGACGGTGAGGAAGCTGGTGGTCACATTGCTACTTTCATTGCCGATCTTAAACCCGCCGGTGGCGGTTTCGGTGACGCCCTCGGTCAGGATACGCGAGAAGCGCAAGCCGACCTGGGTCGTCAGCACATAACCCTGGTAGTTGGAGATATTGGACAGCTGCACTGCAACCGTCCGCGCACTGATATCCCCCGTCTTCTGGGTGATCCCCAGATCGACCATCTCGTCCTCATCGGCGATCAGGTCGCGCAACCACAAAAGCTCGATACCGGCCTGGAGCAGGGTACTCTGCAGCGCCGGCACCTGCGCCAGCAGGATGCCGGTGCCCGTCCACTGCTTGCGCTTGTCCTCGCTCTGCAGGAAGGGCGTCTGCCGCAAATACTCGCTCTTGAAGCGCGGCCGCAGGCTCAGCCGGCCCAGTTCGTAGCCGTAGTCGATCTTGTTGATCGCGCCGAAGAAACTGGAGTTGTCGCGCAGCGGCCGGTTATCGATATCGCGCAGGCCAGCGCTGGCCTGGTTGAACAGCTCCCACTTGACCTTGTTGATCACCCGCAAATTCTCGATGCCTTCGTAGTCGAAGCCGATGAACGAGGTATTGATCCAGGTGTCCTGCGCCGGCAGGATGTCGCGCACCAGCGGCTGGATGCCGGTGGCTTCGACGATGGGGGTGGGCTCGCGGCGGTCGTCGGGACCGTCGTCCTTCGCCTGCTTAAGCGACTCGAAAATCTGCAACCGACCCAGACCCGGAAAGTCCTTGTCGAAAGTGAAGAGCAAGAAATTGGTCTTGTTGGTGCGGTTGACCGAGATCATCTCCTCATCGGTGCGCCCCACGCTCAACTTGATGTCGGGGGTTATGAAGCCGCCAACGAAGAAGTTGTAGCCGCGGCGGTCGGGCTTATAGGGGTAATCAGGCAGGTCGTCGTCCTCGAAGCGGTCAATCCAGTTGTTGTTGTTGTGGTCGATGCCGAAGAGGTATTCGGGCCGGTCGACTTCGAAGCGCAGGACGGGCTCCTCGTAGTCCGGGATGATATTGGTGACCGTGGCGTTGTCGTTCTGGTTGAAGTCGGAGATGAAGTCGTTGTTCTGGTCCCAGCCCGGGAAGATTAGGCGGTCGTTGAGCTGGCCGAAGCGCGTCCAGTCGGGAAAGCGGTCCTGATCGTCGTTGTCCTCGACGAATTCGTACAGGTAGCGCTGGGTGTTGTCGTACTGCACGTCGCCGTTGGAGTCGGCGAGGAAGGCCGTGGTCGAATACGCCTCGTCAAAGGAGTAGCTCTCGCCAAAGAGGTAGTAGGGATAGGCCTGCTTAGAGACGTTGAAGTGCCAGGCGTCGGCTTCCAGCGACGAGATTTCGTGCTGTTTGCCGGCGGTGAAGGTCGCAGCGTTGGGATACTGGAAGTACTTCTTGTTGCGGTCCCATTCGCCATAGAATTTGAAGCCCAGCACGTCGGTGCCCTCAATCGAGAAGCCGCCGACCAGATTGCCCGTCGGCAGGCCGTATTCGAAGCGCACCCGCTGCAAATTGGAGATGTCCTGCACGTTGCCGTCGGCCTTGCGCACGGTGATGAAGGCCGGTTCGGATGCGTCGATGGACTCGGGGCTCAAGGGCGCGGAGGGCATCGGGCGCCGACCGGTCTGCTGACTGGACCACATGTCGACCTTGAAATCATTGGCCATCACGTAGTCGAACTCAACCTTGGTAATCGAGGTCGGATCGGGGCCGATATAGGCCGGGTCGTCGAAGTCGTAGTTGAGCACGATGCGCTCGAGACCGTCTGCGGCGAGGAAACCGGTGCGCTGGAAACCGCCGAAGATGATCGGCCATTCCGAACCTGCACGCACCACCTGCTGTAGCGTCGAGACTTCTTCCCTACCCGTTTCGAAATTCTTGCTGGTAATACGCACATCGTGCGAAAACAGCGCCGCGCCGCCCTCGCCGTCGGTGGGACTGTCGTCGCTGAGGACGATCGCCACCGCCGTCAGCGGCGTACTACTCTGGCCGGAGGTCAGGGTACCGGCGATCATGTCGCCGCTAAAGAGGTCGAGACTGGTATTCGAGTTGCGGGCGTCGACGACGGTCGCGCCCAATTCGATGAAGTCGCCCAATTGGAAGGTCGCGCGGCCGCCTAAGAGGCTGGTGGCGTTGGTGCGGGTAATGGGCTGGTTGGTGGTGCCGCGGATCGGTTCGCTGGCGCGCGAAGCCAGGACCGTGGCGGCGTATTTGTCGGAGGCGAAGTCGATCTGCACGCCGTTGAAGGTCGGCTTGGAGAAAGTCATTGGCGTCAGCGTGGTGCGGATGCGGTCGCCGACGGTGATTGAGTAGTGGTACTCGCCCTTGGAATCACCGCCGATGGTGACGGAGTTGAACCACGACGAGAAGCGCGAGTTCTGGAAGATACTGCTGCCCAACTGTTGCGGCTGGTCCTGCCGCCAGTCGTAGATCAGCCAGCCGCGACCGATGAAATTGCCGTAGAAATCGTAGAAGTAATCGCCTTCCAGCGTGGTACCTACATAGCGCTGATAGGGATCGCGGGCGTAGTTGGAATACTCCCACTGGCGCCAGCCGTATTCGGTGAACAGTTCCTGCGGCACGTACCATTTCTTAACCGCCGGGTCCAGCGCGCTGAACATCACGCCCGGGCCGGCGGGCTCGAAGGAGACCTTGCCGCCCCGCTGGGTCCCCAG
>JAYYUU010000108.1:0-10545 GCA_036343835.1 Candidatus Latescibacterota bacterium
GATCATACGCATGGGATCAAGACGGGTGAGTGGGACCCAATAATTGGCCCAGTTAGGGTGTGAGTATTTTGGTTTGATGGTGCGCTCCTCTGCAGGTGAACAATGCTTTTTTTGCGCCCCGTTTCCAAGACCTCTATTTTAACCCACGGTGCGATCGACGTTCGCTTCCGAGTCAACCTCGTCGCGTGGCTATCGAAGCCAATCTGCAGACCGAGGAAGCCCGAGATCATACGCTGAAAGATCCAGGAGTCGACAAATGAACGCAGCTGCACAACCTGAGACCTTCGACGGGGAGGCGCTCACCGACCAGGAAGTGCTCACCGAAGGCCCACAATACAACGAGCCTCCCAAGAAAACACGCGTAAAATGGTACCGCTGCCGTATAACGCGCGATGAATTGGCCAAACTCAACCGGCGCAGTGATTTCCTAGGTTTCGCCCAGACGCTGGGGTATCTTGGCGTGCTCGCCGCGTTCTCGGGCGCCGCCGTCTACTCGTCGCTTCATTGGCCTTGGTATGCCACGACGCTATTGGTGTTCCTCAATGGCCATTTCTGGCATTTCCTGATCAACGGCTTCCATGAGTTGATCCACGACTCGGTTTTCAAGACCCGCTGGCTCAACCGCTTCTTCCTACGCATTTTCTCCTTCCTTGGTTGGTACAACCACCATCATTTCTGGGCCAGCCACACCGAACACCACAAATACACCCTGCATCCGCCTGATGACCTCGAAGTAGTGCTGCCCCACAAAATAGACTTCAAGGCTCTGCGAAGGAATGGCCTAATCAACTACAGATACCCCTATGACCAACTGCGCGGAAAGTTCAAAGCCTTCGCCGGCCATGTTCCCGACGACCAATGGAGTAGTATGCTCTTTCCCGCCAGCGACCCGAAACGCCGCCAAGCCTTTACCAACTGGGAACGCATCCTGCTCATCGGGCACCTCTCTATCGCAGCTGTAGCACTAGCCCTAGGATATTGGGCCGTGCTCTTGGTATTCACCTTCCCCAAGTCATTTGGTATGTGGTTGCAGTTCTACTGCAATTCTGCCCAGCATGTGGGCCTGCAGGACAAGGTGACGGACTTCCGTCTGTGCTGTCGTACGATCTACCTCAATCCGTTCTTCCAGTTCCTATACTGGCATATGAACTACCACACCGAGCATCACATGTACGCTGCGGTACCGTGCTACAGACTAGGCCAGTTGCACCGGCTTATCCAGCACGAGATGCCCTATTGCCCCCGTGGCCTGCGCGAAACGTGGCGCCATATCGGCGAAATCCTGCAACGGCAGGAACGCGAACCCGGCTACTACTATACAGCCGAACTGCCCACGCCCGGTATACGGCGCGATGCCGAATCTGCACCCATCGCCACCGACGAATGATCTGATATGCTGTACCTCCCTCATTTATTGGTTGTATCACACGAAAACTACTTCACCTTTATCACCTGCCCCAACATCGAACCGACCAACAACATCTCTGAGCGCGCCTTGCGTTTTTGTGTCATTGATCGGCGGATCACCCAGGGGACGCGCGGGCGCAAAGGACCGCAGTGGTGTGAGCGGTTTTGGACCATACGGGAAACCTGTCGACAGCAAGGCATCGGCGTGTGCCATTTTATCCAGCAAGTCGTCCACGCCTCTTTCCAGGGAACGACACCACCGTCCTTGCTGCCCGCTTAGCACCAAACCTGTGAACGGTTGCGAAAAAAGAGACGCGCAAACTGCTGCTTTTGCGTTGAATGGCGCTTGGCTTGCCAATCCTACTCGCCGATCTGCTTCTCGTCTTTCCTCTACCTGCCCATGAGCAAGGCAATATTCATCCACGCGGCCGATCTCTACAGGTCGCTCAGACGCAAAGGAATCACCATCCGCAAACCTGTAGACTGTATGATCGCGGCGGTTGCCCTCCAAGCACAATGCCACCCTATTGCACAACGACAGAGACTTTGATCCGCTCGCAGACCACTGCAGGTTACAAGTCGCAACGTCGAAACTCTGATCAATTTGGGGCTCAAGGCAGGGACCGGCATTTGCAGCATACGAAATTCGCCGACAGGCACCCGGTTTATCGGAGATCGCTGTAGCCGAATGGGCCGGAGCAACGACCGCCGCCCATGTAGATACGGGCCTGGAGGGCAATCCTGTGGCTCAAGGAACGCCTGCAAACAAACGATTAGGCCTTCGCCTCGTCGAGCGCAAGCACCGCGTTTAGCACCGGGACCTTTGCTCCGCGAACTGCGCTACTGTACTGGCCCGAGAACATAGTCCATTATAACTATATCTATTTGTAAAAATAACACTTAAGACACGCACCTCTGCTTCTAAGTCCGTCTTTAGCACCCCTCCATAACCATTTATTATACCCAACCATTGGCACGGTTGAGTTTCTTGTACATATTACCATGATGCGCAGTTTGATAACTACACATTAGTACAGTATGTCCTCCGTCCCCTTCTTAGCTCTCAGGACCTATGGAAACACAAGATATCGTCGTCCGCGGCGCCCGCGTACACAACCTGAAGAATGTCCACCTAGAACTACCCAAAAACAAACTCATCTGCTTTACCGGCATCTCCGGCTCGGGCAAAAGCTCATTGGCCTTCGACACCCTCTACGCCGAGGGCCAGCGCCGCTACGTCACCTCGCTCTCGGCCTATGCGCGCCAGTTTTTGGGCCAGATGGAAAAACCCGACGTCGACCAGATCACCGGGCTGGCCCCCACCATCTCCATCGCCCAGAAGACCGCCGGCCAGAATCCCCGCTCCACCGTCGGCACCATCACCGAGATCTACGACTATCTGCGCATCCTCTTCGCCCGCGTCGGCACCCCCCACTGCACGGAGTGCGGCCAGCCCATCGGCGCCCAGAGCCGCGACCAGATCGTCGCCCGCATCCGCGCCCTGCCCACCAACGCGCGGCTGCACATCCTCGCGCCCGTCGTCCAGGAGCGCAAAGGCGAATACCACGAGCTCTTTGAAGAGTTGCAAAAAGCCGGCTATATCCGCGTCCGCGTCGACGGCCAGATCTTCACCCTCGACGCAGCCCCCGACCTCGACCGCTACAGCCGCCACAATATCGAAGTCGTCGTCGACCGCATCGTCCTGCGCGAAAAGATCGACCCCCGTTTAGAAGAAACCGTCGACAACGCGCTGCGCCTGGGAGAGGGCACCTTTATCGTCGCCCGCGACGACGAAGACGATATGCTGCTCAGCGCCAGCTACGACTGCACCGCCTGCGGCATCTCCTACCAGGAGCCGACCCCGCAGATGTTTTCCTTCAACAATCCCCAGGGCATGTGCCCCAATTGCAGCGGCCTGGGCACGCAAGTATTGATGAGCGAGCGCCTGATGGTCCCCGACCCCTCCAAGTCCATCCGCAAGGGCGCGCTCGAGCCCCTGGGCAATGTCGAGAACAATCGCTGGCGACTGCACCTCTACGAGGGCGCCGCCGAACACCTCGGTTTCGACCTCGACACCCCCTGGAAAAATCTCCAGGACCAACAGAAGCACAGCTTCCTCTACGGCCTCGGCGACGAGAAGATCACCTTCACCTACACCAACCTGCGCAAATACACCTGGTCGCACGACGACAAATACGAGGGCATCGTCCAGTTGCTCGAAGACAAATTCCGCGGCGCCAGCGAAAAACAACGCCGCCAGCTCGAGCAATACATGGGCTCGCAAGTGTGCGCCAACTGCAACGGCGGCCGCCTGCGCCCCGAGTCCCTAGCGGTAACAATCGACGACTGCAATATGCCGCAGCTGACCTCCATCGCCATCGAGGAATCCCGCGATTTCTTCCACGCCGTCGAATTCGCAGACACCAAAGCCCTCATCGCCGAAGAAGCGCTCAAAGAAATCCGCGGTCGCCTGCAACTGATGTGCGATATGGGCCTGGGCTATCTCACCCTGGACCGCGGCGCCCACACCCTCTCCGGCGGCGAGGCCCAGCGCATCCGCCTCGCCTCGCAAATAGGCTCGGGGCTGGTCGGCGTGCTCTACATCCTCGACGAGCCCTCGATCGGCCTGCACTACCGCGACAACGAGCGCCTGCTCACCACCCTCAAACGCCTGCGCGATATCGGCAATACCGTCATCGTCGTCGAGCACGACGAAGAAACGATGCGCGAGGCCGACCTCATCGTCGATTTCGGCCCCGGCGCCGGCGAGCGCGGCGGCGAGCTGGTCGCCTGCGGTCCGCCGAGCCAGATCGAGCGCTCGAGCCAGTCGATCACCGGCCGCTACCTCGCCGGCAAAGACGCCATCGCCATCCCCGAAAAACGCCGCCCGGGCAATGGTCAATGGCTCGAGGTCAAAGGCGCGCGCCAGCACAACCTCAAGGATATCGAGGCCCGCATCCCCCTAGGGCTCTTTACCTGCGTCACCGGCGTTTCCGGCTCGGGCAAGTCCTCGCTGATCAACGACATCGTCTTCAAACGACTCGACCGCGAGCTGCACCGCGCCCAGATCGAGCCCGGTCTGCACACCGCCATCGACGGCATCGAACACCTCGACAAGGTCATCCGCATCGACCAGAAACCCATCGGCCGCACCCCCCGCTCCAACCCGGCCACCTACACCGACGCCCTCACCCCCATCCGCCAGCTCTTCGCCAAGCTACCCGAAGCCCGCCTCCGCGACTACAAACAGGGCCGCTTCTCCTTTAATGTTAAAGGCGGCCGCTGCGAGGCCTGTGAGGGCAATGGGGCCAATCTGGTCGAGATGGAATTCCTCGCCGATGTGTGGGTCACCTGCGAGGTCTGCGAGGGCCGTCGCTTCAATCGCGAAACCCAGACCATCAAATTCAAGGACAAATCCATCGCCGACCTCCTCGAGATGGAAGTCGAAGAAGCCCTCGGCTTTTTTGCAAACGTCCCCCCCGTCCAGCGCGTGCTCCAAACCCTCAACGACGTCGGCTTGGGCTATATCAAACTCGGCCAACCCGCCCCGACGCTTTCCGGCGGCGAGGCCCAGCGCATCAAGCTCGCCAAGGAGCTCTGCCGCCGCAACACCGGCCGCACCCTCTATATTCTGGACGAGCCGACCACCGGCCTGCACTTCGCCGACGTCGACAAGCTGCTGCGCATCCTCCACGCCTTCGCCGACCAGGGCAACACCGTCGTTGTCATCGAGCACAATATGGAGGTCATCAAAACCGCCGACCACATCCTCGACCTCGGTCCCGAAGGCGGCGAGGACGGCGGCCGAATAGTCGCCTGCGGCCCACCCGAAGAAGTGGCCAAGAGCAAAAAGTCTTACACCGGCCAGATCCTCAAAGAAATCCTCAAACCGACGCGGGCCAAATACAAGGCCATCAAGAAAAACGGCCGCCCCAAAACCAATGGCTGGATCAAGGAAATCGAGATTTTGGGTGCGCGCCAGCACAACCTGCGCAAGATCGATGTCAAAATCCCCCGCGACCAGATGACGGTGATTTCCGGCGTCTCCGGCTCCGGCAAGTCGACCCTGGCCTTCGACACCCTCTACGCCGAGGGCCAGCGCCGCTATGTCGAATCGCTCTCGGCCTATGCGCGGCAGTTTCTCGAGCAGATGCAAAAACCCAAAGTCGAGCGCATCTCCGGATTGTCCCCCGCCATCGCGATAGAACAAAAAGCCCCTAGCAGAAACCCGCGCTCCACCGTCGGCACCGTCACCGAGATCTACGACTACATCCGCGCCCTCTACGCCACCGTCGGCACCCAGCACTGCCCGCGCTGCCAGGTCGCCGTCGGCGCCCAGACCGCACAGCAGATGGTCGACCGCATCCTCAAGATGCCCGAGGGCCGCCGCATCCTGGTGCTGGCCCCCATCGAGCCGCGCCACAACGAGGGCTACGAAACCTTATTAGAACGCGCCCGCAGCGATGGCTTCTTGCGCGCCCGCATCGACAGCGAGGTCCACCAACTCCGCGAAGACATCGAGCTCGAGCGCCGCCACCGCCACCGCATCGAGCTGGTCGTCGATCGCCTCAACGTCCGCGCCCGCGACCGCGGCCGTCTCAACGAATCGGTCGAGCGCGCCCTCGAGCTCTCCAGCGGCGAGCTAATCATCGCCTCGCCCGACGACGGCCAGGAAGACCGCCTCAGCCGCCGCTACTCCTGCCCCGATTGCGGCCAGGCCTTCTCGCCTTTGTCGCCGCAGAGCTTCTCCTTCAATCACCAGCAGGGCATGTGCATCGTCTGCGAGGGCCTGGGGCTGGGTGCAGGCGTCGACCGCGAGCTGATCGTCGCCGAGCCCCAGCTCAGCGTCCGCGACGGCGCCATCGAGCCCTGGGGGCCCATCGCAGACCAGGGCTTCGCCCAATTGCTCGCAGTCGCTGGCGAGGCTCTGGGCTTCGACCTCGACACCCCCTACGCCGAGCTATCCCCGGAAGCCCGCCGCGCCCTGCTCTACGGCGCCCCCGACCAGGCCCTACCCCTAAACGACAACCTCAGCTTCCGCTACGGCGGCGTGCTCCCCACCATCGACGAGCACGCCCGCACCGCCCAGCGCCACAAAAAACTCCTGCGCGAGGTCCCCTGCTCCGCCTGTGAGGGCAGCCGCCTCAAAACCGACAGCCGCGCCGTTTATCTTCGCGGCAAGGGCATCGTCGAAACCACCCGCCTGCCCATCGCTGAAAGTCTGCCCTTCTTCCAGGACATGACCCTCGACGAGCGCGAGCGGGAAATCGCCGGCGAGCTATTACAGGAGATCCGCAACCGCCTCGGCTTCTTAGACCGCGTCGGCCTCGGCTATATCGACCTCGAGCGCCGCGCCGCCACCCTCTCCGGCGGCGAGGCCCAGCGCATCCGCCTCGCTTCGCAAATCGGCTCCGGCCTCACCGGCGTACTCTACCTGCTCGACGAGCCGACCATCGGCCTGCACCCGCGCGACAACCGCCGCCTGCTCGCCGCGCTCAAAGACCTGAAAGATCTCGGCAACACCGTGGTGCTGGTCGAGCACGACCGCGAAACTTTAGAACAAGCCGACCACATCATCGACTTAGGCCCCGGTGCCGGCAACGAGGGCGGCGAATTGGTCGCCACCGGCGCCCCGACCAAACTCGGCAAGGGCCAATCGCGCACCAGCGCCTACTTGCGCGACGAGTTGCACATCCCCGTCCCCACTACCCGCCGCAAAAGCACGTGCAACAAACTCACCATCAAAGGCGCGCGCCAGCACAACCTCAAAAACATCGACGTCGACATTCCTTTAAGCCAGCTGGTCTGCATCACCGGCGTCTCCGGCTCGGGCAAGAGTTCACTGGTCGAAGAAGTCCTCTTCAACGCGCTTTCCAATACATTGCACAACTCCAGCCGTCCCGTCGGCGAGCACGACGGGATCGAGGGCATTGACCACGTCGACAAGGTCATCAATATCGACCAGACCCCCATCGGCCACTCGCCGCGCTCGACGCCCGCCACGGTCATGGGCATCTTCGATCTGATGCGCCAGCTCTACGCCGATATGCCCGAGGCCAAGGTCCGCGGCTTTACCCCCGGCCGCTTCTCCTTCAACAAACCCGGCGGTCGCTGCGAGACCTGCGAGGGCCTGGGGCTGCGCTGTATCGAGATGCATTTCTTACCCGACGTCTGGGTCGAGTGCAACAACTGCCGCGGCAAGCGCTACACCCCCGAGGTGCTCCGAGTCCAGTTTAAAGCGCACTCGATCTCCGACGTGCTCTCCATGCGGGTCCGCGCCGCGCTGGCGCTTTTCGAAAACGTCCCCCGCATCCGCAAACGCCTGCAGATCATGGACGACGTCGGTCTGGGCTATATGTCCTTGGGCCAGTCCTCCACCACCCTCTCCGGCGGCGAAGCCCAGCGCCTCAAGCTCGCCGCCGAGCTCTGCCGCCCCGACACCGGCCAGACCTTATACATTCTAGACGAGCCGACCACCGGTCTGCACTTCGCCGATATCGAGCGTCTGCTCACCGTCTTGCATCGCCTGGTCGACGCCGGCAACACCATGGTCGTCATCGAGCACAATATGGACGTCATCAAAACCGCCGACTATCTCATCGACCTGGGGCCCGAAGGCGGAGACGGCGGCGGACAGATCGTCGCGACCGGCCCCCCCGAAAAAATCGCCAACCACAAAAAGAGCCACACCGGTCGCATCCTCGCCGATGTCCTGGCACAGGAGAAGAAAATCGCCGTGAAAGCGCACTGAGCATGAGCAACCTCTACCTGCCCCAGCGCGCCTTCTTCGACTTCGCCTTCCACTGCCCCCTGCGCACGCTCAAGATCAACGGCAATCTCCGCGACTGGGACGACGACGCCCGAGTCCCCGACCTGATGGCCATCGACGGCCAACAGCCCTTCGCCACCACCTATATGGCCTGGGATGACAGCGGCCTCTACTTCGCCATCGAGGTCAAAAACAAGACCACCTACAAAATCAACCCCCGCGAGCCCTCCGAAGGCGACTGCTTAGAGCTCTTCATCGACACCCGCGACGTCAAAGAGCACCGCGCCAACCGCTTCTGCCACCGCTTCTACTTCCTGCCCGGCGGCACCGGCAAGGACGGCAAAAAACCCATCGGCCGCCAGACCTCCATCGACGACGCCCGCGAGCAGGCGCCGCCCTGCCCCGAAGACTCGATCAAGACCGGCATCAAGCGGCTCAAAAAGAGCTATGCGCTGGAAATCAAACTCCCCGCGACTGGCTTGAACGGCTTCGCGCCGCGAGAATTCAGCCGGGTGGGTTTCACCTATCTGCTGCACGACTCGCAACACGGCACCCAGTCGTGGTCGTCCATCTCCGACATGGGCGTCGAGCACGATCCGAGCACCTGGGGGACGGCGGAGTTGGCGGCGGGGTAGTTTTAGCAAGCTACTTCTATCACTTATCCCTCCTTTACCCTGTTCATTATGATCCTTAGATTAAATGGTCTCATTCTCAAGCCCATCGGAACACGCATTTGCCCCGGAGGACTCTTCGAGGGTATCCCCGTAGCGGCTTGCTGTCCCCTGGAGCCGCAGGATGGCAGAGTAGGGGGATAAGCCCTCGGAGCCCGACAGGATGTCGGGCGAGAATGAGCGCAGGGGGTGCCCTCGGAGAGTCCGTCCACCCGCACCAATAGCCAACAGCCCTAACACCAGGTCCTACACCTACCAGCCCATGCCCAATTCGCAACGAATCCACCGCTGGACCGGCATCGCCGTCTTCCTTTTAACCCTGGGCGTCTACGTCAAAACCATGGCGCCCACCGTCGCCTTCTGGGACTGCGGCGAATTCATCGCCACCGCCTACACCATGAGCGTCCCGCACCCCCCCGGCTCGCCGCTCTACGTCCTCATCGGCCGCGTCTTCACCCTCTTCCCCATCGGCGAAGTCGCCCTCCGCATCAACTTCATGTCGGCGCTCTCTTCCGCCATCGCCATCTGGTGCGTCTATCTGTCCACCGTCGCCCTGGGTCGCCGCGCCCTCGGCGGCCAATCGCTCCAACCCTTTAACGACCCCCGCGATATCGGCGTCATCGTCGGCGCTGTCGTCGCCGCGTTGACCTTGGCCTTCTCCTACACCCAGTGGTACAATGCCTCCGAGGCCGAAGTCTACGGCTACTCGATCCTCTTCACCTGTTTGGGACTGTGGCTGATCCTCTACTGGGAGGGCACCGGCCACGGCCGGGAAAACGACCGCTGGCTCTTCGCCATCGCCTATCTCTTCGGCCTGGGTGGCGGCATGCACATGTTGTGTCTGTTGACGATCCCCTCGCTATTGATCCTGGCCTGGTTTTCCGACAGCCCCTTGCAACGACTGATCAAACAACTGCTCGTCTTAGGCGTCGTGGGCTTCGTCGCCATTCTGGTCTTAGGTCCGGGCACGCCATCCAATGCGGTGATGGCGCTGGGCCTCTTGGGTCTGCTCTACTATCTCTACGGCCAGGACCGGCGGCTGTTCTACCTGCTCTTGGGCGTCGTCGGTCTCTTCGCGATCGGCTACTCGACCTACGCCGCGCTCTACATCCGCTCGGGGTTGAATCCGGTCATCGACGAGAACGATCCGGAGACCTTCAAGGCCTTTATGGCCTTTCTCAACCGCGAGCAATACGGCACCGACAGCATGCTGACGACCATGCTCAACGCCCGCGCCGATCGGGGCTATCAGTTTTGGGATCAGCAGATGAAGTACTTTTTCCAGCAGTTTCCCTTCCCGCTGCTCGAGCGCGCCCTGACCTTCCGCAAGGCGACCGAACCGGAGCCGCACGTCGTCGCGGTCTCCTTAGTGCCCTATGGCCTGGGTCTGTGGGGTCTGCTCTGGCATGCGCGGCAGGACTGGCGGCGCTTCGCGTCGATCTCCGCGATATTCCTGATCATGGGCTTTGGGCTGTCGCTCTATCTCAATATGCCCGACCCGCAGCCGAGGGAGCGGCACTATGTCTTCGGCGGGATGTATCTGGCCTTTGCGCTGTGGATCGGCCTGGGCTGGACGGGCATCATCGAAGCAGTGCGCGAAAAACTCGCCCGACTCAACCGCCTGCTCGTCTTAGCCATCGCGCTCTTCGGACTGCTATTGCCAGCGGGCATTTTCGCCAGGCTCTACCATATCGAAGA
>JAYYUU010000109.1:0-5408 GCA_036343835.1 Candidatus Latescibacterota bacterium
GGGGCTGAAGCGGGGATGGTGACGAGTGGGTCGGCGGGGGGGATTTTGTTGTCGTGTGCGGCGTGTATTACCGGGGATGATTGGCAGCGGATGCGGCAGTTGCCGGTGGTGGAGGGGAGGAATGAGTTTGTGATGCAGCGGCAGCATCGGATTGGGTTTGATCATGCGGTGGGGGTAGCGGGTGGGAAGATCGTTGAGGTGGGTCGTGAAGAAGGGACGACGGCGGCGGATATGGAGGCGGCGCTGTCGGAGCGGACGGCGGCGGTATTGCACGTGGTGCTCGATCCGCAGCCAGTGGTGCCGTTGGCGCAGGTGGTGGAGATCGCGCATGCGAAGGGGGTGCCGGTGCTTGTCGATGCGGCGGCGGAGGTGCCGCCGGTGGGGAATCTGCAGGCGTTCTTGCAAGCGGGGGGCGATCTAGTGATTTTTAGTGGGGGGAAGGATATTGCCGGGCCGAATGATTCGGGGATTTTGTGTGGGCGCGGTGATTTGATCGCGGCGGCGCGGGCTCAGGCTTTTCCCAATGGGCCGATTGGTCGGCCGCTTAAGGTGAGCAAGGAGCAGATCGTCGGGTTGGTTTTTGCGCTGCGGCGTTTTGTGGGGTTGGACGAAGGCGAGCGGATGCGGCGCTGGCATAAGATGGCGGAGGCGATGTGCGCGCGGCTTGGGGGCCTTGCAGGAGTCGAGGTGGATATTGCGCATCCGACGCGTGGGGCGCGGCCTTTAGTGATTCCGCGGGCCAGGGTGCGGATCGATGCGGGGTTGTTGGGGCGCAGTGTCAGCGAAATAGAGGAAGAGTTGGAACGAGGAGTACCGGCGATCGCCGTATTGCCAGAGCCGGCGGCAGCTACGATCTGGCTCAACCCGCAGCATCTCGCGGACGGGGAGGAAGAGATCGTGGCACAACGGCTCGTCGAAGTGTTGCGGGCGAAGGTATAAAAATACAGGAGGGATTGGCTGTGGAAAATTTGAAGCAGAAGATCAAGCGGGGCGAGACGCTGGTGGGTTTTGGCGCTCGTTATACGATCGAGCGGGACGAGTTTAAAAAGATCGCCGAGCAGGGCATTTACGATTTCGCCTTTACCGACAGTCAGCACTCGCCCTATGGCGAAGACCGGCTGGTGGCGTTGGCGGATCTGGCGGGGGAATTCGATCTGCCCTTGCACTTTCGGATCAAGCACACCCGCAATAGCTATCTGATCGGCCATCACCTCGACCTGGGGCCTGCGGGGATCGAAGTGCCGCAGGTCGAGACGGTGGCGACGGTCGAGGCGGCGGTGGCCAATTTCTACTATTTGCCGCAAGGGGTGCGCAGCCACGGCGGGGCCCACCGCGTCGGCGACCCGAGCGTGGGGCCGCAGGCCTATGCGGATTGGTGGAATGAATACGGCGTGCTGTGGATGCAGCTCGAATCGGTGGCGGCGGTGACCAGCGCCTTTAATCTGGCGCGGTCCGGGGTAGATTGTCTGTCGTTTGGGCCGACGGATCTGCAGATGGATCTCAATCACCACGGGCATCCCGAGCTCAAAACCGTCGACGAATGCGTCGCCCATGCGGTCAAAGAGCTTGAAGGCACGGAGACGGTGGTGTGTTTCCGCAGTGGCGATCCCGAGAATCGCTCGCGCTATACCGATATGGGCGTGCGGGTGATTTTGGAAAACGCGGTGGTCTAAGCAGCCGTCTTAAAAGCCCTGCGGGCCGTCGCGCGGCGGCGCCAACTGTAGATCGGCGTTGCCTAATAGCAGCCCGATCGCCAGGATCTGGCCCCTGTTAGGCGCCGGGCCCACGATCGGCTCGCGCTTGGAGCGCAGCGGAGGGTTAAGACGACTGCTCAGCGGAATACCGACTCAATGATGTATGTATCGGAACTCGACCTCCACGCCTGGGCCACACAGGTTTTGATCCGCGTCGGCGTGCGCGAGGAAGACGCGGCGCATATCGCGCGCTGTCTGGTCGCTGTCGATTTGCGCGGGGTCAAAAGTCACGGTACACGGCAGCTCAGGCGCTATGTCCGGGAGTTTAAGGACGGGCAGATCAATACAGCGCCGCAGATCGGGACCTTGCGCGAGAGCGACAATGCCATCCGTCTCGACGGCGATGGCGGGGCCGGTTATCTCGTCGCGACACAGGCTGTCGACGCGGTCTGTGCAAAGGCGCGGAGTGTCGGTCTGGCCCTGGCGTCGACCTGCAATCACGGCCACGTCGGCAGCGCCGGTATCTACGCGCGGCGGGCACTGGAGCACGGGCTGATTTCGTGGGGCATGGCCGGCGGTACGGGCTGGCGCAAGCCGCAAGATCCGGACGCCACGGTGTGGGACGCGATGCGGGCGCCGCCGATGTGCTTCGGCGTGCCCTCTGACGGCGGGGGGCCGCCGCTGGTCTTAGATATGAACGCCAATCAGTTTACCCGGGGCGCGAGCGCCGAGGAGGCGCTGGCCGCTGGTTTTGCCCGCTCGGTGTTCGGGAGTCTAGGGATGCGTTTTGTGTCGACGCTGGTCGCAGGCGTGTTGTCTGGATCGCTCGAAGACGAGACGGAGCGGCGTTTCTCTGCGGCAACGCGGGGTTTTGTCTTCGTAGTGATTGATCCGGATCTCATCGGCGAAGGGACTGCTTTCCGCGCCCGGGTGCGGGAGATAGTCGATGAGAGTCTGAGTTTGCGCCCGATGGCGGGCACGGATGCGGCGGCGCTGCCGGGGACGATGGAGTGGCGTCGCGAGAACGAGTGGCGCGAGACGGGAATTCCGCTCCCCGACGATCACCGCGAGTTGCTGGACGAAATCGCGGCGGAACTGGGGCTCGATCCGCCGGCGTGGATGAATGGGTCGTCTGGCTGACGACAAACGACCATCTGGAAAAATCGTATGGAATATGCGCTCAGCGACCAGCAACGAGCCGATTACGAGGAAAACGGCTATCTGATCGTCCGCGATGTATTGCCTCCTGACGAAACGCGTGCATTGCGGGAGGTCGTCGAGGCGCAGGCGGCAACCGACGCCTATCCGCCGAAGCTGCACTATCCCGAGCCGGGCAAGTATACGGTCAGCGGCAACAAACTGGCGCTCGATCCGGTTTTGGCGGCAATCGCCGAATATCCGGCGATTGTCGAGCGGGTCGAAGCGCTTCTGGGGCAGCCGGCCTATCTGACCGCCTTTGTCGCCTATGTCAGGACCCCGGGGGACAAGGGCGGCGGCGCGCACAACGACTACAAGCGCTGGCGCCCGGTGGGCTCTTCGATGAACTGGCTATTCGCAATCGTGCCGCTGACCGATTTCGATGCCGAATACGGTCCGCTATTGGTATCGCCCGGCTCGCATAAGTTGCATCGGGTGGTCGACCCGGCGGCGCGGATACTGGATGTGACGCGGCCGGATCGCGAGCAGTTGGCCCCCTTTGTCGATCCCGAGTTGAAGGCTGGCGATTTGCTATTGCTGAATATGTACAGCTGGCACGAGCCGCCGGCGGGCACGACGAGTAAAGATCGCTGCGGCATATTCAATAAGTATTGTGCGGTGAATGCGCCGCCCGCCGCGGGACATTATCGCTATGACCAGGCGGCGTATGATGCTCTCAGTGACGAGGGCAGGCGCCTGCTGGCTGTGCATTCGGACCGACCTTTAGAAGAAACGCGCTTGCTCATCGAGCGTCCTGGGGACGAAGCGGTTTTTCTGCTCCAGCGCGATGCGGATCACTGGCAGTTGCCCGGTGGCAAAGGATGGGAGGAAGAAGAGGGCGTTGGCTGGGATGTCGGGGCGCGGATCGGGTCGATGCAGGCGCGGGCAAGGGAGCAACTCGGGGTGGAGATCCCGTGGATGTCCTATATCGCCGACGTGGAGGATACTTGTCGCGTATATGGTTATTTGGACGGGAATGGGGCGCTGGCTGCTGTGGATGGGCGTTGCGAGTGGTTTGGGCGGGGCGATTTGCAGCAGATGCTCGGCGACGACGATTATATCTGCCGCGCCATAGATGAGTGGCAACGCGACGATATTGTCCGGGGGATGGGCAAGGCGTGCAGCCAAACCAAGATGCAGTACGACTGAGGGCTTAAGGATGACCGAAAACACCTTTGCGCTGTGGACCTTTGGCGATGCCCATGTCGGCACCGATCTCAAACGCGGTCGGCATAGCCTGGCCGAATCGCTGCGCGCATCCGAACGCGGCGGCGACGAAGGGGGGCCGCTTTTCGCATGGGATATCGCGATCGATATTGGCGATATGTCGGGCGGGCAGGCGGTACCCGATGACGAGGAAGGGGAGGAAGTGGTGCGGCAACTCGGCGCGATGGAGGACCACCGTCGCGAGGATATTTACCATATTTGCGGCAACCACGATCGCAGCGGTCTGGATGAGCCGCAGGCGTGGTGGTGGCGGAAATGGGTCGATCCGACGGGGGAGCATAGCGAATTTTCCGGGGTGGATGCGGCCAAACGGCCCTATCCGCTCGAGGGGACCTGGGAGCGCTATGCGTTTCGGGCCGGCAATATTCTCTTTTTGCTGATGAGCGATATCAACGAGCCGTCGCAGACTATTGGGCGCGGGGATCTGGGTGGCAATCCGGCCGGGGTGGTTGCTGCGGAGACCTTTGCCTGGTGGCGGGAGATGGTCGCGGCCCATCCGGAGCATATCATCGTTTCGGCGCACCACTATATGCTCAAGGAGACGACGGTGGCTTCGGGCGATTGGGAGGGGATGCGGAAGGATGAAGAGGGCAACTGGAAAAGCCACTACCACGGCTATAAGCCGCAGGGCGCGCCGATCGGGGCGTCGTATTTGTACTTTGTCGGAAGCCAGCCCGATTCGGGCGTTTTTGAGGATTATCTGGCAGCGAATCCCGGCTCGGTCGACCTGTGGCTGGGCGGGCATACCCATACCCACCCGAACGACACCTTCGGCGGCAAGTCTCATATCGAAACAAAATGGGGCGGCACCCACTTTATCAACGTCGCCTGTCTGAGCCGCCATCACGGTCCGGCCAATGTGCCCAAGAGCCGGTTGTTGACCTTTGCGGAAGGCAGCGACGAGGTGCGGGTCGGGTGCTATATGCACACCGGCGAGTTTTTGCCGCAGGGCTGGTATGCGGCGGCGGAGCGGGTGTTGAAGCTGTCGCGGCCGTTTAGCTGGACGGGGCCTTAATTCTTCTCCTGCTCGGGAAAGGGTGCGCGCAGGTCGTAGCGGCCTTCCTTTAAGACGGGCAAGGTGCCGTCGGCGACCATCATATCCAGGGGGCACTCGCGCGTCGTCAGCGGCATTTCGACGACGTTTTTGATCCGCAGCGACTCGAAAATCGCCATCATGATTTCCAGGGTATAGCGCGCCTGTTTGGCGTTGCCGCGATGGTTTTCGACCCGGCCCTCGATCCAGTCGATCATTTCCTGGTACTGATTTGTTTCGACAGGGGCGGGCTCTAA
>JAYYUU010000110.1:0-5911 GCA_036343835.1 Candidatus Latescibacterota bacterium
ACCGCGCGGCTTTCGGGCGCCGAGACGGCGCGGCGGATCCTACGCGAGCAGGGCATCTACGATGTGGCCGTCGAGGAGACGGGGGGTCGCTTTCGGATCACTACGACCCGCGTGCCAAAGTCGTGCGTCTCTCCTCGAATAATTTCCACGGTCACCATCTGGTCGGGCTGGCGGTGGCCGCGCACGAGGTCGGCCACGCGATACAGCACGCGCAGGGCTATTTGCCGCTCGATTTGCGCCACAGGATCCTGCCGGTGGCCAATCTGGGCTCGTCGCTGGGTTTTCCGCTGATCCTGGCCGGGATGTTCTTTGGGGCCACGGGCCTGATGGATATCGGCATTCTGTTTTTCGCCGGCGCGGTGGTGTTCCAGATCGTCACCCTGCCGGTGGAGTTCAATGCCAGCTCGCGGGCGATGAAGATCCTCTCGCAGGGCTATCTGGCCGGCGACGAGGTCAGTTCGGCCAAGCGGGTGCTCAACGCCGCGGCGATGACCTATGTGGCGGCGGCGGCTACGGCGGTGCTGCAATTGGTGCATATGTTTTTATGGCGCGGCGACGATTAGTCGCGACGACGCTGTGTTTGAGGTCCCTCGCTCGCCAAGGGCGAGGGGTCTTCTGCATGTAGGGTCTGCAAACGGGGTTTATTTTATTTAATGCGTAATGCGGGCACCTGGTCCGCATCCCTTTACTTAGGAGAATAGCGGAATGGTCTTGCTGCTCTGCGCGTTTTTGGCCGTCGCCGGATCGGTCTCCGCCGACGTGTATTTTGAGGAAGAGGTCGTCAACCCGGGTTTTGGCAAGCAGCAGACCGGGGCGCGCAAAACGACCAATAAGGTCTATATCAAGGGCCGGAGCCAGATGGTCGAGACGCGGATTGAGGCCAAGAAGAAAACGGTGCAGGCGCTCCGCAAGCAGGGCCAGTCGCTCAATACCAGCACAATTTTGTGGCTCGATCGGGCCGAGGTTTACGAGATCGATCTGACGGCGCGGACTTTTGTGCGACAGCCCGCGCCGCCGGTGCGCAGGGCGGCGAAAAAAACGGTGAAAAAGGGCGCGCCGCGCATGGATTTCGCCGTCCGGGTGCCGGGGGATACCACTCGCGTCGCCGGGATTTTCTGCCGGCGGGTGGTGGCGCAGCTAAGGGTCCGCTATCTCGATGCCAAGACCAACAAGCCCAAGCGCGAAAATCGCTACACCTACGATGCCTGTATCGCCAAGACCTTTCCCGGCTATCGGGAGATCGCGGCGTTTAAGACGTTGCAGGACACCACGACGGCCTATCCATCGCTGATCGGCGGGGGGTTGGAATCGCTCGAGGACTTCGCGGCGTTGAGTGCGGAGCTGGAAGCGGCCAAAGAGCTGGAAGGTTTTGCGCTGCGCTCGGTGCTGACGGCGACGATCAGGCGCGCGGGCAAGAAGAAGGCCAGCGAGGTGTTTCGGCTGGAGCGCCAGATCAAGGCCATCGCCCATGCGCCGCTGCCCGATTCGCTCTTCCGGGTGTCGAAGTCGCTGACTCGCCTCCAGGACCAATGAGCCGATTGCTGCGCCGGGCGGCGACCGTGCTGGGCGCGGTGCTGGCCCTGGTGCTGCTCACGCCATTGGGGCCTGCGGCCCTCGCGCGCTTGCTCGCGCGCGGGTTGGGGGAGTGGCGCGTCGCCGTCGGCGAGTCATCGGGAGTATTGCTCTTCGGTTTTTCTTTTGCGGATCTCCACTGTCAAAATTCTGCGCTGGGGCTCGATGTAGCCATCGCGTCGCTGGAGTTTGCGCCGTGGTCCTGGGCCGTTGCGGTACGGGCACCGAAGGTGCGGATCGAGTCGGTCGCCGAGGATCGCGACGCGGTGGACGAGGCGTCGGCGGATATCGAGTTGCCCATTGCCCTCTTGCCCGAATTCAGCGTGATAGCAGGTCAGTTGGATGTGCCGTTGGGCGCGTCCGCGCTCGCCGTGCGGGATTGGCAGGCCAGCTATCGCACTTTGGGCGATACGACGGGGCAGTTGGTGCTGGAATCGTCGGAGGTGCAGGTGTTGGGGGCTGGGATGGGGTTGCGGTTGGCGTTGGATCTCAGTCCGCATTGGATCGGCAATGGGGTGCTCGATCTATGGCGCGTCAGCGAGGGTCTCAAAGTCGAGACGCGGACATCTTTTGTGCTGGGTCTGCTGTTGCCGCAGCCACTGCGGGTCGTCGCCGGCGCGGATATCAGGGCGGATTCGCTGGAGGGAGATTTACTGGTCGAGCTCGATGGGGTTTTGACGCCTTTGCAGCTGGTGGGGAGTCTGACCGGAGAGGGCTATTTGCCCGCATTGTCCAAGGTCTCATTGCAGGGGCGATGGCACACCAATGGCGAACACTTCGTCCTAGACTCGCTGGTCGTTGCGCTGCTTGGTGGCGAGCTTGCGGGTCGCGCGAATTATGCCGCCGACAGTCTGGAGTTGCAGCTGGGTGGTGTGGCGTTGGATATGGCGCCATTGTCGTCGGTGGGCGGCCAGTTGGGATTTGATTTGACTGCTGTGGCCGATTTGGAATCCATGCGCTATGCGGCCGATTTGGCGGCGCAGCTGCGCGATGTGGAGTTGCTCCCCGGCGCGCGCTTCGATATGGGATTGCAGGCGCAGCACCGGCCGGCGGGCGCTACGCGGCTCGAGTTGCAATCGCCGCCCCTCGAGCTGACAGCGGTGGGCACATCCAATCTGCAGGGTGCCTACGATTTCGAGTTGCTGGGGAGGTTGCGGCCAGCGGTGTTTATGGAGCGGGCGGCCGAGGTGGCCGTCACGGGTTGGGCGCGACCCGATTCGCTGGAGCTGCGGTTGCGGTCAGATCATTTGCCGGGAGAGTTGGGGGTGGTATTGGGGGCGGCGATGGCGGATCTGCAGCTGGTAAAAAATCGCTATCTGGCAGCGGATCTGCGCCTCGACCGCGATGTGCTGGTCGCCCGAGCTGAGCTAGATATAGAACGGAGTCGCGTCGATACGCTAGTGGTAGCGTTGGATGGGTTGCAGTTGGCGCGGGTTGTGCCGGAGTTGGGTGGCAACCTTGATGCCCGCGTCTATGGTGGGGGCGGGTTGGCGTTGGCAGCGTTGCGATTGCAAGGGCATGCCTCGACTGCGGGATTGGACTATGCGGGGTGGCGCAGTGGGGCACTGGGGGTGGAGTTGGGTTTGGCACGGGGGGTGGCGCATGCGGTTGTGCGAGGAATGGGATTGCGCGTTGCGGCGCAGCTGGATACGACGCAGCATTTGGCGTTGGCAGCGGAGTTTGCGGGTCCTTTACTACGGGGTGCGGCCGATGATGAGCTGGCGTTAAAGGGGAACTTGCAGTGGATGGGGCCGCTGGACGATTTGCACGGAGCCGAGGGACGTCTGGCACTCGACTCGCTATTGTTTCGCCAGGGGGGATGGGTGCTGCGGCATGGGTCGCCGCTGATGCTCGATTATCGCCAGGGGGCGCTGGCGTTTGAAAAGGTGCACCTGCTGACGCCCATTGGTTCGCTGGATCTGACGGGGCAGGTGGGTTTTGATTCGCTGGCGGTGGGGCTTGAGCTACCGGATCTGGTGCTGGATGGTCTGGTGCCAGACCTCAGCGCCCGTGGCGCAGGTCAGTTGCAGTTGGGGGGCACTTTCGCGCGACCTACAGGACGGGGCTTTTTGCATCTGGAGGGAATGCGGCTGGATACGCTGGGGCTGGGCGATGCCCGGGTGCGGCTGGCGTTGGCGGATACGCTGGCGCTCAGCGTCGAGGTCCTGGGGGGGGGCCGTCTGGACCTTGCGAGCCCGGTCGCGCCGCTTTTGGGTCGCGGGCGGGGTCGGGCTAGATTGGCGCTGGCGGCGGAGGGGGCCGATCTGGGGCCGGTGCTGAGTTATGCGTTGGGGTATCCGCTCGATGCCCGGCTCGATCTGGCTGGGATCATCGACGCGGCATTGGACGGCTCAGCGCTGGAGTGGGGTGCGTTGTCGGGCTATGTCGATGTGCGCGACTTCCAGGTCGAGACCCTGGTCAAAGGCGATACGCTGCGGCTGGGCGTGCTGCCGGGGGGAGAGATCGCGTTGCACCAGGGAAGGGTGGCGCTGGATTCGCTGGCGTTGGGGATATGGCGCTACGATCGCGATCGCCAGGCGATGCGCCCGGCGGGCACGCTGCGGTTGGAGGGCGAGGTGGCCGCTGCGTCTTCTTCCCAACTCGGTTTTGCGCTGGAGCAGGTGGATCTGGTCTTGCTGGGCGGCCCCGAAGGCACGGCCGATCTGCAAGCCCAACTCTCCGGGGTGACCACCGATCCCACCCTGGCCGCCGAGTTGACGGTGGAGACCGAGGATTTCGGCGAGGTGCTCGGGCGATTTGCAGGCGATGGCCGCGGCGGCGACTGGCGTTTGAACTGGATTACGCTGATCGAAGACAGCCTGGTGGTGACCGGTCGGGTGCCCTGGGATTTTGCGGCGGGCACGGTCGCCCTGGAAGAGGGCTGGCTCGAGGCGCATTCGGAGGGCATCGGACTTTTTATTTTCGCCGATTTGATCGCCGATCTGGATCATCTCGACGGACGGATCGGCGCGGATCTGCGGGTGGAGGGCCTGGATTCGACCATGGCGATCGAGGGCCAGGTCGGGGTCGAGGGGCTGGAATTGGCCCTGCTCGATATCGAGCCGATCTACGCCTTGCCCGACGGACAGTTGCGCTTCGACGGGCGGCAGGTCGAGCTGGTCGGCTTTTCCGCCCGGGGCGAGCCCAAGCGGGGCTATCGCAGTCTGGAGCTTTCCGGTCGATTGGATTTGGCGCGGCTAGACGACCCGGGTTTTGACCTGCGGCTCAAGGCCGAGCGGGTGGCCAGCCGCTACGAGGATATTTTCCAGGCCGATGATATCGACCTGGATCTGACTTTCGCGGGTGCGGCCAGCGGGTCCAAACTGGCGGGGCGAATCCGCCTGGACCAACCGCGCTCGGAGCCGACGTTGGTCGTGTTTAACGCGCCGCCGGTGCCGCCGCCGCCGCCGGCGCTGCGCGACGAGTTTCTGGAGAATATGGCCCTCGCCGTCGAGCTCGATCTGCGCGAGCTCGCCCTCGACAGCGAGCTGGCCGAGGTCGTGGCGTCGGGGGCGGTCGAAATCGGCGGCACTTTTTACAAGCCGCTCTTCCAGGGCGATATGGCGATCGACGAGGGGCGGATCTATCTGCTCAACCAGCAATTCGAGTTCGAGTCGGGGCGCGTGGTATTCAATAGCTTGGAGCCCGTGGGGTCGATTCTCGACGTGGCCTACGACCCGTTGGAGTTGGATCCGGAATTGGATTTGCGGGCGGCGACCCGGGTGCGGGATATACAGGACGACGAGGAATATCTGGTGACCTTGCGGCTGCAGGGCCGGGCAGAGGAGGTGGTGCCGCAATTTTCGTCCGAGCCGTCCAAGGATTTTACGAGCATCGTCAACTTGCTGGCCTTCAACACCATTTCATTCCAGCATGCCCAATACACCACCGCCCTGGGCACGGTGGCCGGCCAACTATTGAGCCGGCGGGTCGAGAAAGTGGGGCTCGACGAATTTGCGGTGCTGCCTTCTAGTAGCCTCATCGGCGCTCTGCCCGGAGATCCCGCGATCCGCGTCGGCAAGTATTTCGGCGGGTTGCCCTTGCCGCTGTGGGTGCGCTACGAGGCCTTGCTCAAGGAGATGTCTTCGGGCGAGGTGCGGATCGAGCACAAGCTGAAGTCCTTGCTGACCATTAGCGGCTCGGCGCAGAGCGAGTACGATCGCTACGGGTTGGGCATTGGCGTGAAGAAGGAATATTGATGCGCGCGCTGGTCGTCGTGTGCTTATTGGCCGAGGTCGTGCTGGCCCAGGGGGTGTTGCGCGAGGTATTGGACCGCGAGGCCGACGATCAGCGGGTCGCCAAAATTCTCTTTGTGCATCGGGGTGAGCAACTGATTAAA
>JAYYUU010000111.1:0-5120 GCA_036343835.1 Candidatus Latescibacterota bacterium
CTGGAAAGACACGCCGCAGCCCGAAATGGCCTGGCAACTGGTCAAGTATCTGGTGGGCCCCGAGTCAATGGAGAAGATGGCGATATTGGGCAGCGATCTACCGCCGCAGCGCTCGATAGCCCGGAGCGCGTTTTTGCGCGAGGGCACGCCCTGGGACGAGGAGGTCTTCGTGCGCGCGATGGACTACGAGGTGAAAATCTTCGCCCAGGAGCTGTGGTGGGACGAGGTCTACCGGCGGATGCAGGACGAGTTGGACGCGGCGCTGACGGGTCGGGAGACGGTGGCGGAGTCGCTGGGGCAGGCGCACGAGGTCACCAACGCCTATCTCCACCGGCTCTACGCCGAGGAGGGGAGCCGGTGAAGCGCCAGGGCTGGGCCGCCGTCGGATTTTTGACGCCCAATCTCATCGGCTTTCTGATCTTTACGCTGGGGCCGGTGCTGGTGGCCGCGGGCTTGAGCTTCTACCGCTACCAGCTGGCCAGCGGTCTGGCGCCCGATTTCACCGGGCTGGCCAATTTTGTCGAGCTGGTGGGTTTTGACCAAATAGACGGCGAGTGGAAGGCGCGCGACCCCTATTTCTGGCAGTATCTGGGCAATACGCTTTTCCTGATGCTAAACATCCCCTTCTCGATGGCGGGGGCGCTGGTGCTGGCGGTCTTGCTCAACAAGGAAATGAGGGGCCGGATCGTCTTCCGCACCTTCTTCTTTATCCCGCACCTGTGCCACGGCGTCGCCATCTTCATGGTCTGGAAGATGGTCTTCACCTTTGAGCCCAATGTCGGCGTCATCAACGGGATGCTGTGGGGCTTCTACAAGTTCATCGGGCTTTCGGCCGATCAGGCCGCAGGGCTGTTGCCGGGCTGGCTGATCGACAAGAATTGGGCCAAACCGGCCTTTATCATCATGTTCGTGTGGGCCAGTGCCGGGGGGTTCAATATGATTCTCTATCTGGCGGGGTTGCAGAATATCCCGCCCGAGCTCTACGAGGCGGCGGAGATAGACGGGGCCGGCTGGTGGGCGCGGCTGCGCTACGTGACCGTGCCGCAGCTGGCGCCGACGACCTTCTTCATCTTCGTCACCAGCGTCATCGGCGGGCTGCAGGGCGGTTTTGAGGCGGCCTATATCATGACCGGGGGCGGGCCGGAGGGGTCGACGACGACGATGAGTTACTATATCTACACCCAGGCCTACGACCGGCTGGAGATCGGCTATGCCGCGACCATTTCGATGGTGCTGTTCGGATTGATTTTCCCGCTGACGATGATCAACTGGCGCTACGGCGGCAAGCGGCTGGAGGCGGCCTGAGATGGCGGAAGAGCGCGAGGGATTGGATCTCGATGAGGGCAGGGGCCGTGGGCCGAGGCGCGACCAGGCCGGAGCGGCGACCTATATCCTGCTGCTCTTTCTGCTCAGCGGCATGATCCTGCCGCTATTGTGGACCTTGCTGACCTCGTTCAAATACAATGTCGACGTAACGCTGGGCTGGATCCCAGAGCGCTGGACGCTGGACAACTACGTCGGCGTGGTCGAGGCGTTCTCCTTTCTGCGCTACTATCTCAACTCGCTGCTGATCGCCTGTGTGGTGATGGCGGTGCAGGTGGCGACGAGCGTGATGGCCGCCTACGCCTTCGCCCGGCTCGAGTTTCGCGGTCGCGACCTGGTATTCGTGGGCTATCTGGCGACGATGATGATTCCGTCCGACGTGCTGATGATCCCGCAATTCGTGCTGATGAAGAAGATCCCGGAATGGCTGAACCTGACCTTTGGCACCGATGCTTTTAGCGGCTTTGTTTATTTCCGCCAGCACTACGTGGGGCGCATTGTCGGGCTCGACAGCTTTTTTGCGCTGATCGCTCCGGGGTGTTTCAGCGCCTACGGCACCTTCATGCTCAGGCAGTTTTTGCTGGGGATCTCGCACGAGATCGAGGAGGCGGCCTATATCGACGGCTGCTCGCCCTGGGGGGTCTTCCGCTACGTGATCCTGCCGCTTTCCAAGCCGGCGTTGGCGGCGCTGGCGATCTTCACCTTTTTGGGGCGCTGGCGCGCTTTTCTGTGGCCGCTGATCATGACCGACTCGGATTCGATGATGGTGCTGTCGGTCGGGCTGGCCAAGCTCTCGGACCTCTACACCAACAACTACGGGCTGATCTGCGCTGGGACGGTACTGATGCTGATCCCGATGATCGCGGTCTTCGTGCTCTGCCAGCGCTGGTTTATCAGTGGCATCCAATTGGGATCGGTCAAGGGGTAAGCGATGCGCATCCTGATTAATCACGCTTTTGGTGAAGACGAGATAGAGACGCTGCGCGATCTGGCGCCCGGCCACGAGGTGGTGGTGGCGCGGACGGAGGCGGAGGCCGTCGAATTGGTGGCGACGGCCGAAGTGCTGCTGACCCGGATTGCCCGACCGGTGCTGGCGGCCGGTCGCAACGTGCGCTGGATCCAGACCACGAGTTCGGGGGTGGACCCCTTTGTGTTGCCGGAGCCGTGTGTGGCCGAGGAGGTGGTGCTGACCAGTATGGCCGGGGTCAAGGCGGACCAGGGTAGCGAACACGCCTGGGCGTTGCTCCTGGCGCTGAGTCGCGGCATTTATAGCTCGGTGCCCAATCAGCCGCACTGCGCGTGGCACGGGGGGGGCGCCGGGGTGCAAAACGGGGGGACGCTCGGGATTGGGGGGTTGGGGGGTTTTGGTATGGGGATGGCGGAGAAGGGCGCTGGTTTTGGCATGCGGGTGCTGGCCGTCGATCTGGTGCGGCGCGACAAACCCGATTGCGTGGCCGAACTGATGCCCGCAACGCGGGAGAATTTGCACGATCTGTTGCGGCGGTCCGACGCGGTGATGATCGCCTGCCCGCTAACGAAGCAGACCCGGGGTCTGATCGGGCAAGAGGAGTTGGTGGCGATGAAGGAGAGCGCCTTCCTGGTCCACGTCACCCGCGGCGGCATTGTAGACGAGGAAGCGCTGATTGAGGCGCTGGAGGGCGGCGGGATCGCCGGGGCGGCCCTCGACGTGTGCGCCGAGGAGCCGCTGCCGGCGGAGAGCCCGCTGTGGGGGACGACCAACCTGATCATCACCCCGCACCGGGCCGCTGGGTCGCAGCACGGCCGCCGGCAGGTGTTCGAGTTTTTCTGCGACAATCTGCGGCGCTACCTGAACGGAGAGCCGCTGGTCAATGTGGTGGATCTAGAGCGCGGTTTCTGATGCGCAAAGTGGTCGTCACCGGCGCGGCGGGCGGGCTGGCAACCCGGATGCTGCCGGCACTCAGGGAGCGCTACGAACTGGTTTTGCTCGACGTTACCCAAACAGCGCGCAAGGGCGGGGTAGTAGAGGATGTGATCGTCGCCGATCTGATGGAGCGCGACCGGGACTGTTATCGGGAGTATTTCAGGGGCGCCGACGCGGTGGTGCACTGCGCGTACCGGCGCGTCGATCGCTCGGATATGGAAAAGCACTTCTCGACCGAAATGGACAATATTACCATGGCCTACAACCTCTACCAGATCTGTCTGGAGGAGGGAATCCGCCGGGCGGTGGTGCTGAGTTCGAACCACGCGGCCGATTTTTACGAGGAGCTGATCTGGGGGGGCAAAATGGAGATGGTGACGTCGGGGATGCAGCCCCTGTCGAACAATATCTACGGCTGGGCCAAGGCATCCTATGAGCATCTGGGCTTCGTCTTCGCCACTGGAGGCCGCACCCATTCCATGCATCCACCGCGCCGACGGCGTCCCCAGCCATCGCAACGCCCAAAGCTGGAGAACATCCAGATCAGGATCGGCAATGTCAACGAGCACTACATCGAGCGGTTCGGGGCGGAGGACCTGGCGCAGATGCACCGCTATCTGGGGGCTTATCTGAGCCAGCGGGACCAGGTGCAACTCATCGTCAAGAGCATCGAGACCCAGGATATCGCCGACGAATACGGAGTACCCTTCCACATTTTCTACGGGATCAGCGGCAATGCGCACCGGTTCTGGAGCATCGCCAACGCGAAGAAGGTGATCGGCTACGAGCCCGAGGACGACAGCCAGTTGCTCTTTGCGGAGGGGATCGCGCGAATTACAACAGCGGTGCAGTCGGCCGTGAAGGGATCGGGGTAGGGGGCCTGGCCCGGCGAGAAAATAATAAATCAGCATACGAGCTCGGGTCCATCCACATTGCAGCCGAAGGAGAACGCGATGCCAGATTTGAACCTGTACTGGGGCGAATTGCACAACCACAGCGAGCTGGGTTATGGCCAGGGCAGTCTCGAGCGCAGCTACGAGATCGCCGGTTCGCACCTCGACTTCTACGCCTTCACCCCGCACGGACTGCACGCCGACGGCGGCGTGCCGGACGGCTATCCGGTGGTGGTGGAAAATTGGGAGCGGATCCGCCGGGCGGCGCGAGAAAACGACCGGCCGGGCCAGTTCACCTGTTTCCCCGCCTACGAGTGGCACTCCGCGGCCTGGGGTCATCTGCACGTGCTCAGCGTCGTGGATATGGAGTCGATGTACTGCGCGCGGAGTCTGTCCGATTTGCAGGATCACTTCCGGGACCGGCAGGCGATCGTGGTGCCCCACCACACCGCCTACGAGCGCGGGGTGGACTGGGAGGGCTTCGACGGGGAGTTGTCGCCGGTGGTGGAGATTTTCTCCGAGCACGGCTCTTCCGAGCGCGACAGCGGTCTGCATCCGTTGCTGGGGCACAGCGGTGGTCCAGCCGGCTACCAGTACACGGTGCAACACGGGCTGGCGTTGGGCAAGCGCTTCGGCTTTACCGCCGGCACCGACAACCACGACGGCTATCCGGGGGGCTATGGGCTGGGGCTGACGGGGATCTGGGCGGAGGAGAATACCCGCGCGGGGCTTTTCGCCGCGCTGAAGAAACGGCGGACGACGGCGGTCACCGGGGATCGGATCGAGGTGCTTTTCCGTGCCGACGACGCTTGGATGGGCGAGGTAGTGCGTGGGTCGGCGGAGCGCGGGCTGGACTATCGGGTCCGGGGCTGGGACGCGGTCAAAAGCGTCGAGCTGGTCCGCGACAATGTGCCGGTGCAGAGTGCAATGCCCGACTACGGCGCGCCACCGTCTGCAGGGCCACAGCGCTATCGGCTGCGCTTCGAGTGGGGCTGGGGGCC
>JAYYUU010000112.1:0-7904 GCA_036343835.1 Candidatus Latescibacterota bacterium
ATCAAGCCACTATCGTCGGCTATGTCGACGAGGACCGCGACGGTCTCAACGATCGTTTTATCGATGCAAACGGCGACGGCCTAAACGACCTCGGGCTCACACCATATCCACACCACTTCCCCTTTGTCGACGCAGACCAGGACGGCCTCAACGATCGTTTTATTGACGCAGACGGCGATGGCGTTAACGATCTTGACGGACGTTTTGTCGACAGCGACGAAAACGGGTTCATCGACAATATTATTGATTTCGACGGTGACAAGATCAACGATATAACCGGTGAAAATTACGGCCCGCATGGCTTAAAAGGCTACCGTTTCGGGCATATCTTCGAAGAACGCCGCCACCCGATCAAACGCTTTATCGACAGGGATGGCGATGGCATGCACGACCGTTTCAAACGATGGCATAAGCGCATGCAGGGGATGGATCGACGCATGGATTTCTTTTTGGACGAAGATGGCGACGGCATCGATGACGCCCGATTCATACGCCGTAAACATGGTCCTCAGGAAAAATTAGGCGACAAATTGGCTCCAAAACGCCATCCCCGACGCCACCTACCGCCGCGCAAGCATCGCCCCAAATCCGAACGCGAGAGAAAACCGGGGGGCCGCAAATGAAACGCTTGTTATTTTGCCTTGCTGCGCTGGTATCAACCGCCAACGCCCAAATTATCCCCAACGTCAACATCTACGCCACTTATACGGATAATCTTTTCCTCAGTTCCAGCCAACGCAGTGACCTGATCAACGCCACGTACGTCGATCTCGACTATCTCGTCAACGAAGATCTCAGCTTCTACTACACTGGAAGCACTAGCGTCTTCAGCGAAAACGCAGACCTATTCGCCCACCTGCACACCTTCGGCTCTAGCTATTCACGCCCCTTCGGCAACGACGACCTGTTCTACGCCGGTGCCGAGATCGGCCTGCGCCTAGACCGCGCGCTCTACGACTATCGCGACTTCGCCGAAGGCCGGGCCTTTGTCAGCCTCAAAACCTATTTACGCCCCAATCTCCTCGGCCGCATGGGCTATAAGCTGCGCTACCAGGGCTTTCTCAACGCCATCAATTATAGCTATGTAGAACAACGCTTCAACACCCAGTTCACCCACTATCTCCCCAGCCGCACCACCCTGCAATTGGGAGGCGAATTGGGCCTCAAGACCCATGTCCAGACCATCAAGGCCGAATCCATCTTCGACCTGCCCGCCCGCTCGGACCAAAACCGCAACCTGCTGCAATGGGTCAGCCGCGCCAAGGTCGCCCAGTCGCTCGGCCCCAACGCCGGCTTGCAAATCGAATGGGTCCACCGGCGCAATCTCACCGGCCAGAGCCGCTTCACCGACCTGTCCTTCTACAACACCGACGACGATCTCTTCAACGACCGCTATAGCTACGGCGGCCAGCAACTCGGCTCGACGCTAAAATACTTGGGTCCGTGGAATAGCCAAGTAGAGGGCTCTTTGCAACGCGAGAGCCGCAGCTACAATAGTCGGCCGACCTACGCCCTCGACGGATTCCCCACCGGGGCCTTCGCCGAGGAAACGCGCCGCACCGTGCGATTGGGCTTGGGGCGGACTTTTTATTCCGCAAACTCCTGGGCTCGGGAAATAGGCATCGAGCTCGAGTGGCTCTACCGCGATATCGACTCCAACGACGCCTTCTACGACGCCGATGCGCGGTCGTATACGATCGGGATACAGCTGGGGTTTTAAGGGCTGGTCGCGCGTTTATTTCAACCCATATTTCTTGAGTTTGTAGCGCAAGTTCCGCTCGGTCAGCCCCAGAATTCCGGCGGCCCGGCTCTGGATGCCATCGGCCTGGTCCAGGGCCTCGACAATGGCCCTTTTCTCCAGCTCTTCGACCTGCGCCGAAAGCGTCGCTCCACTCGGCGCAACGGGAGCTGCAGTGCCCTGTAGCTCCTGCACTTCGGGTGGCAATTCCGTCCGCAGCACCACTTCGCCGCGGGTCATAACCACCGCGCGCTCGATGATATTCTGCAACTCGCGCACATTGCCCGGATAACCATAGCGCATCAAGAGATCCATCGCCTCTTTGGAAACTTCGCGGACGACTTTGGCATTTTCCTCGGCGTAGCGGGCGAGGAAGTGCTCGACGAGGACCGGGATATCCCGCTTGCGCTGTCTGAGCGGCGGCAGCTGCACAGAGATGACATTGAGCCGATAAAACAGATCCTCGCGAAACTCGCCCGCTGCAACCAATTCCTCCAAGTTTCGATGCGTCGCGCCGATCAGCCGCACGTCGATCTCGAGCTCGACCCCGCTGCCGACCCGCTCGACCTTGCGCTCCTGCAACACCCGCAACAGCTTGACCTGGACCTCGGCGGGGATCTCGGCCAATTCGTCGATAAACAAAGTCCCCCCGTGGGCCTGCTCGAAACGTCCAACGCGGCGCTCGTCGGCACCGGTAAAGGCCCCCTTCTCGTGTCCGAAGAGCTCGCTTTCGATCAGGCCCTTGCTGAAGACGGCACAATTGACGGCGACAAAGGGCTTGGGGGCCCTGGGGCTGGCCTCGTGCACTGCCCGCGCGACTAGCTCCTTGCCCGTGCCCGATTCGCCCCGGACCAGTACTGTCGCCCGGCTAGGGGCGGCGCGGGCCACGATATTGAGCGCCTCTTCCATCGCCGGGTCGCGGGCGATAATGCCCCCGAATTCGACCCGCCCGCCGATCCGCTGGCGCAGGATCTCGTTTTCCGATACTAAGTGGTGGCGCTCCAGCGCGCGGTCGACGACCTGGTCCAACTCGTCGAGATCAATCGGTTTTTCCAAATAGTGGAAGGCGCCCTCCTGTATTGCGTCGACCGCCCCATCGATCGTGCCAAAAGCCGTCACCAGCACCACGCCAATGGCGGGATTGGTCTCCCGCGCCGCCTGGAGCACGCCCATTCCGTCGAGCTCGGGCATCCGCAAATCGGTGATAACCAGGTCAATGGTCTGTGCTCCCAAGAGCTCGACGCCCTGCTGTCCGTTATCGGCCTGCAGGACGACAAAACCCCGCTTGCGCAAATAGCCGCCCACCGCCTCGCGCTGGGCTTCCTCGTCGTCAATTACCAGAATGGTCTCTCCGGCCATTTAAAATCCCCTTGGCAGTTGGATGATAAATCGCGTCCCCTCACCCAGGGCGCTCTGCACCTCGATGCGCCCCCCGTGCTCCGAGACGATGCGATGGACCAGGCTCAAACCCAGTCCGGTGCCCTCGGCCTTGGTCGTAAAATAGAGGTCGAAGATCCGCTCGAGCTCTTCGGGCGGGATGCCGGGGCCCGTATCGTCCACCACAATCTCCACCTGGTCATCCGCCACCGACCGCGCTATGAGCCTGATGGTCCCCACCTCCAGCGCCTCCAGCGCATTGCCCAGCAAATTGAGCAGCGCCTGCTGCAACTGATCGGCATCTACTTCGACTGCGCCGCTAGCGGCAAAATCCCGTTCCAGCTCCAACCCGGCGGCCAAAACCCGCGGCTCAATCGTCTGCGCCGCCCGTTCCAAAAGCGCCGCCAGATTCTCGCGCTTTTTGGCCAACGCGGGTGGGCGAGCCAGCTCGAGAAATTGCTGGATAATGCGATTGACTCTTTTGACCTCCTCCGCGACGACTCTGGTCAGTTGATCGTACTCGCCTTGGTCCTTAAGGGGGGTGAATTCGCGCCGCAGCCTTTGCACTATGACGCCTATGGCGTTGAGCGGGTTGCGCACCTCGTGGGCAACACCCGATGCCAGCGCCCCCATTGAGGCCAGGCGGTCTCGCCGCCGCAAGTCGGCCTCCATCGCCACCTTTTCGCTCAGATCCTGGATCACCAGGACGATGGTCTCCAGCTCGCCGCTGGCATTACTCACCTGCGAGCTGGAGACCGAGAGCGTCCGCTCCTTGCCCTGGGCATCGGCAAAGCGGCAGGAAACGCCGAGGAATTCTTCACCGCCCAAAGCTCTTGCCGCAATCTCGTGCGACCAAACTGCCCGCAAATCTCGCCCCCGGACCACATCGCCCTGGATGCCCAACAACTCCGCCGCCGCCTGGTTGCAGACCTCGATCTTCCCGGCGGGATCGGTGGCCACCACCGCATCCGCCATCTGCGCCAAAATCCGGCTGCTATAGGTCTGAATGCGGTTATAGGCGTCGCCGAGTAGGGCCAGATTCTGTCGCACGGTCACCGCCCCGGCCCCCACCGCGCCCAATACCAAGAGCAGCAGCACCAAAAGCGCCACCTGCTGCCGGCCGCGCCGCTCCTGCGCCCTCAATTCGTCGAGTGAGAGTCCGATCCGCAACAGCCCCAGCTTCGTCCCCTGGGGTGCGAAGGGAATAACGACTTCGAAAACCTCCTCGCCCTCAAAGTCGACCAGCCGCGAATCCCCCGCGTCCTGCGCCAGGGCCGCTTCGAGAAATGTGTCCCCCCCAATCGGCTCGATCAGCACCACGTCGTGCGAGGCGGCCAATAGCCCCAGCGTATCCTGCAGGACCATATAGACAACCCCTTCGTTGGAGCCGATCTCCTGGATCAGCCGCCCGGCCCCCGAGCGAATCCGCAACTGCAAGAGCCGTTCGGCCGAAGCCCGCACCACCACCGCGCCCCCGCTCGGAATCGCCACCGCCACGGCGAAAAGCCGCTGGTCCAGCTCAAAGAGCAGCGCTTCTTCCACCCCAGCAAGCAGCGGCGCCAACTCCTCCCGCCAACTCGCCAACTCATCGACGGCAACCACCCCACTCGACGCCCAGAGCCGCCCCGCTTGGTCTAGCACATCGACCTGGTCGAGATCGTTGTCCATCGCCAGCCGCTGCAAGAGGGTATCGGACAACGCCCGCTCGGACGCCAATTCGGCCACCAACCGGGCGTTGTCGAGCAGGCGCTCGCCGACCAACTCCTCCATATCCGCTTCGGCGCGCAAAACATTCTCTTCAGCGCGCGAGACGGCTTCGGCCAGCGACCAGGCACCGCGCTCCATCGTCGCCAAAGTCGACTGCCGCGCCTGCTCCAAGCCATAATAGGCGAAAGCGCCCAGCACCAGGGCCAGGACCGCAAAGAGCGCCGCCAGATAACCCGGCCGCAGCGCCGCGGGTTTCGGCGCGGCAGATCCAAACGGCGTCTCAGCCATCCGCTTCGACCCCGACGCCAACCCCGTGAACGTAGACCAATTCCCCCCCGTGATAACCGGTCAGCACCACCAAGACGCCGACCAGCAAGCCAACACCGATCCAACCGTAGAGCGGCCAACCACCGAGCGGTCCTTTGAGCTGCAGCGGCAAGCGCCCCAGCGCAGTGCCCAGCGCCAATAGCAGGGTCCAGGTAGCCAGGTCTTCGTGCGCCATAACCTGCGCGGCAGCTCTCCCCTCCCAATGACCTTCTGCCGCGGCATTGCCACTGAGTACCGCCGCACTGGCCGCCAGCGCCCCCAGCACCAGCAGGCCATAGGCCAGGTGGTGACCGTCGCGACGGCGCAGCCACAGCGCGCCGAGATCGCAAAGCGGGCTCAAGGGCAATAGCGCGATGGGATAGTGGACGATGAGGGGATGCCAATCCATAATCGAAGGATAGGCCCTAGAGCACGTGCGGGCAAGCGCGATTGACACAGTGGTTTGGGCGCTCTATCATCTGGGCAAATTCCCCTTCTCAGAGCGAGGCAAAACCCATGGCCACCGACCTTTACCAACACATCGATAACACCTTGCTGATCGACACCCACGAGCACCTGCACAAGGAGCGCGAATGGGTCGAAAACGGCCCCGATATCTTGCAGGACCTCTTCGGCAACTACGTCCCCGCCGACCTAATTACCGCCGGAGCCACCAGCGCCGACCTCGACAAACTCACCGACGCCTCCGACCCCGACTTCGGCACTCGTTTCGAGCGCATCCGCCCCGCCTTTGAGGCCACCCGTTTCACCGGCTATGGCGAGGCGGTGCGAATTCTGGCCCACGAGGTCTACGGCATGGCAGATTTCAGTGGCGCAGAGCTGCAAAAGGCGCAACAAAAGCTCACAGCATGGCGCCAACCCGGTGGCCGCCACCAGCTATTGAGCGAGGTGGGCAAGCTCGACCACGTGCAGACCGATGATTTCTGCTGGCCGTGTCTGCCCGACGAATCGGGTGTCGACTTCTTTCTCTACGATCTGTCTTGGGCGGGTTTCTGTAATGGCCAAATCGACGCCGAGGCGATCGAAAAAGAAACCGGCGTCGCCGTCGGGGATCTGGCCAGCCTCAAACAGGGCATGGCGGCGATCTTCGCCAAATACGGCCCCGGCGCGATCGCCGTCAAAGCCCAACACGCCTACAATCGCACCCTGCGCTGGGAAGAGCGCTCAGACGCCGACGCCGAAAAAACTCTCGGACAATTGCTCCAAGGTGCAGACCTCGACGAGCCGAGCCGGCTGCTCCTGGGCGACTGGTGCTGGGCCCGCGGTACCGAATTGGCCATCGAATACAATCTCCCCTTCAAGATCCACACCGGTTACTACGCCGGCAACGACCGCATGCCCGTCGACCGCATCAAAAGCGGCAATCTCTGCGCCCTGGTCGCCCGCTATTTGGACTGCCGCTTTGTATTGATGCACATCGCCTACCCGTACTCCAACGAGCTAGTCTCCCTGGCCAAGCACTATCGCAATGTCTACGCCGACCTCTGCTGGGCCTGGTCGATCGACCCCTACAGCTCCGGCGATTTCGTGCGCCGCTTTATCCACGCCGCCCCCGCCTCCAAGCTCTTCGCCTTTGGCGGCGACACCCGCTGGCCGACCAGTTCCGCAGCCTACGCGATCCAATCGCGCCGCTGGCTCAATCGCGCCCTGCAAGGCGAAGTCGACGACGGGCTGCTGACCGAGGCCGAAGCCATCGAATTGGCCACCCGCTTTATGCGCGGCAACCAGGAGGCTTGCTTCGATCTGGCTGGCACGCGCCAGGCTCTGCATGCAACCTGAAGTGAAATTCCACTGCCCGACCTGCCAGACCCAAGTCGACGATAGCGCATATCGCTGTCCGGCGTGCGAAGGTCCGGTGGAATACGTCCCGACAAGCGCGCCCACCTTCCCGCGCGAAAGTATCGCTGCACGCCCCACCGATATGTGGCGCTACGCCGAGGTCCTGCCCGATTTCGACCACCGCGTCTCCCTCGGCGAACCGATGACCCCGCTGGTGCCCTTCGACCAAGACGGCTTCCAAGCCCTCGCCAAATGCGAATACCTAATGCCCACCGGCTCGTATAAAGATCGGGGTGCCGCCCTGCTCGCCAGCCATCTCCGCGCCACGGGCGTTGCAGCAGCCGTCGAGGACTCCTCCGGCAACGCCGGTGCAGCCCTCGCCGCCTACGCCGCACGCGCCGGCTTTAAGCTCAAGGTCTTCTGCCCCGCCTCGGCCTCTCCCGGCAAGCTGGCGCAAATCCGCCTCTACGGCGCCGAACTGGTGCCCGTCGCAGGGCCGCGCCACCGCGCCACCACAGCCCTGCTCGCCTACGCGGCAGAGCACCAGATCCCCTATGCCTCACACCTGTGGCACCCACTCTTTATCGAAGGCATCAAAACGCTGGCCTACGAATTGGCCGAACAAGGCGGCTGGCAAGCCCCCGACGCCGTGTTGTGCCCGGTGGGCGCCGGCAGTATCCTCTTGGGACTCTATCGGGGGTTTGGCGACCTTGTCGCCGCCGGAGCAATTGAATCTATGCCCCGTCTCGTCGCCGTACAGGCTCGACGCGTCTCCCCCCTCTACCAGGCCTTCCACGCCGGTGCCGCCAAAGTCGCTCCCACGCAAAACCCGCAACCGACCCTGGCCGAGGGCATCGCCCTACCCAGACCTGTGCGCGATGGCGAAGTCCTCGCGGCATTGCGCGAGAGCCGGGGCACAGTCCTCGCCATTTCCGAGTCAGAGATCGAAACGGGTATTGGAGCATTGGGCCGCAAG
>JAYYUU010000113.1:0-11515 GCA_036343835.1 Candidatus Latescibacterota bacterium
CAACAGATCGCCGGCGCGCTCGGCCCATTCGACCATGCAGACGCCCCGGCTGTAAAAGTACTCCTCCGCCCCCAAGTCCTCAAGCTCGTCCGGCCCTCCGAGCCGGTAGAGATCAAAGTGATAGACGGGCAGCTCTCGTCCCTGGAGCCGGCCGGCGTACTCGTTGATCAGGATAAAGGTCGGACTGGTGACGTAGTCGGCCACGGCCAGCGCCTTACAGACGCCCTGGATCATACAGGTCTTGCCGCTGCCCAAATCGCCATAGAAGGCAACCACTTCACCCGGCGTCAGGCTCTGCCCCAACTCGACACCCAGCGCCTGGGTCTCGGCAGCCGAATGCGTGACAAGGACCTTTTCCACCTACTTCGGCTCCATAATCGCCACCGGCAGGACCATTTCCTCCAAAGATATACCGCCGTGTTGGAAGCTGTCTTTGTACTGGCGCTGGTATTCGTTGAAGTTGGTGGGATAGACGAAGTAGAAATCGTCCTTGGCGATGACGAAGTTGGAGCCCAGCCCCCCCGAGGGCAGCCCATAGGCCTCCGGATCGGCGATCATCAGCGCGTCCTTTTCCTCGCAGCGGAGGTTTTTGCCGTATTTGTAGCGCAAATTGGAGGAAGTGTCGCGGTCGCCATGCACCACCGAAGCCCGGGTGCCGCGCACCGAGCCGTGGTCGGTCGTCAGCACCACCGCCGCGTCGGTGCGGTCGATGCCCTTGAGCGTCTCGAAGAGCGACGAGTTGCCAAACCACGTCTGCACCAACTCGCGAAACGCCGTCTCATTGGGCACCATCTCCTTGAGTAAATCCGACTGGGCGCGGCCGTGCATCAGCATGTCGAGGAAGTTGTAGACCACCGACACCAGCGGCCATTTGCCCAAAGACTGCACCTTGCGGGTCAGGCTCTGGGCCTCGCCGGTGTCGAGCACCTTGACATAGTGCGAGCCGGGTTTGATATCGACGCCCATCGCGGCGACCTGATCGTCGATAAACTGGTGCTCGTACCGGTTGAGGCTGTGCTCGTTGTCCTGGGCCTCGTACCAGATATTGCGATATTTTTCGGTGATCTCGTTGGGGAATAGCCCGCTGAAGATCGCGTTGCGCGAGAAGGGCGTGGCGGTGGGTAAAACCGAGTAGTGGTACGAGCGCTTGATATTGAAAAATTCAGCTAATTGCGGCTCCATCACCATCCAGTGGTCCAGGCGCAGACAGTCAACGACGATAAAGAAGACCTGACGGCCCTGCTCTAGATAGGGCACGACAAATTCCGGCACCACGTCCACCGACAAAGGCGGCGAGTCGTCCTCCTCCGCGATCCAGGTCGCATAGTGCTTGCCGATATAACGCCCGAATTCGTGATTGCACTCGCGGCGCTGATCCTCGATCATCTGGCTGATCCCCGCGTCGCCCAGGCGCGCCATGTCGATATCCCACTCGCAGAGCCGCCGGTGCACGTCGATCCAGGTCTGCCAGTTGACCTCGCCCGAGAGCTGCTCGCGAATCTCGCCAGCCTTGGACACATAGGTCTGCCCGGCCTGGCTCTGGCGGATCTGCCGCGAATCGAGCAATTTCTTGCAGGCCATGAAGATCTGGCTGGGGTTGACCGGCTTGGTCAGATAGTCGTCGATGCGCCGGCCGATGGCCTCGTTCATCAGGTGTTCTTCTTCGTTTTTGGTGATCATAATCACCGGCACATTGGGGTCGACCGTCTTGATCTGTTCCAGCGTCGACAACCCGTCCAGCCCCGGCATCATCTCGTCGAGCAGCACGATGTCGAAGGGCTCCTGGGTGATCAGCGCGATGGCGTCCTGGCCATTGCTCACCGGCGTCACCGCATAGCCCTTGTCGTCGAGAAAGCGATGGTGTGCGCGCAACAGGTCGATCTCGTCGTCGGCCCACAGTATTTTCCGCTTGTCGTCTTTCATTTGCGCCTTTCAATATATGGTGTTACGGGGCCTAGGTATAACGGCCCAAATCCGATCTCGTTCCGCACCCCGCACCTAGGTCATAGCGGCAAGATAATCTCGAAGGTCGTGCCCGCACCCGGCGCGCTCTGCACCACGCTGACCTTGCCCCGGTGATATTCTTCGAAGATGCGTTTGACAAAGGCCAGCCCCAATCCCCAACCGCGCTTCTTGGTGCTGAATCCCGGCTCGAAGATGCGCTTGATATTTTCGGGTTCGATGCCGCGCCCATCGTCCTGGAAGGTGATCTGCACCGCGCGGCCCTCGGGCAATAGCCCGAGGCAGATGCGCATATGGCCAACCTGGTGGTCCATGGCGTCGATGGCGTTTTTGAAGAGATTCTCAAAAGCCCAGCTGATCAATTCGGCATTGATCGGTATCGGGGGCAATTCGTCGCGGCGCTCCACCGCGATCTCGTGGCGCCCGAATTGCGGACCCCGATTGCGAAAGTAGTCGATCGTTTCTTCCAGCACCGCCGCCACATCCCGTTCTTGCAGTTCGGGCACCGAGCCGATCTGGCTGAAGCGCGAGGCGATCTGGTCTAGATGGCGCATGTCCTGCTGCATCTCGCCGACCATCTGGTCGATGTATTCGAGGCGCCCGGCGCGGTCGGCCTCGGGCACGGCTCCGACCTCGTGACGGATCAATTCCAACCAGCCCGCCAGCGAGGAGAGCGGCGTCCCGAGCTGATGCGCCGTCTCCTTGGCCATTCCCACCCAAATAGAGCGCTGTTCGCTGCGCTTGATATTGCGATAGCCGATATAGCCGACCAGCAGAAAGAGCAGCAATACGCCGACCTGCACGAAGGAGGCCAGGGAAATGCGATCGACCAGATTGGTATTGCCGTAGTGGATATACTGCTCGGCGGGTATGTGAAAAGCCAGGGGTTCGCGCTTTTCGGAACTCGCGGTGATAATCGCCCGGACCAGCTCGCGGGCGGCCGCGTCGTCGTCGGACGGCAGCGCCGGCCCGCGCCAGCCCGCGATTTCCCCCTCGCCATCGACGATAACCGCGTTGGCGCCGTCCCAATGCAAATAGCTGAAGCCGGTGACGGGCACGCTAAACGACAGGGGATGTCCGGTTTCCATCCCCTGCAGGGCCAGTTGCACCTGGATCAATGCCGCGGCCGTGGTATCCTCGCTGGCAGGCAAGTCCGCGCCCTGCCACTTGACGATATCGCCCTCGGTATCGGTGATGACGGCACGCTCGGTATCGGCATAGAGCAGCCCCAGCGTCCGCTGCGACAAATAGAAGGATATCGGCGAATTCTGCGCGTCCATCTCCCCGATCAGCCAGTGCAGTTCGGCGATGGATACCGCCCCCGTGTCGATCAGCGCCAATTGCTCGTCCCGCCAAAAGGCCAATCCCGCGAAAAAACGGGAGACCGCACCGGTGGAATCGCCCAGGGTCGAGGTGCGGATGCCATTGGCCTGAATAATCTCGCCGCGGTGGTTGGTGATGATCCTGGGAAAATCTACCTTGGGATTGTTGATCACCTCGGTAAAGATCGTCACCGTCTGTTCATCGGAGGCCAGGGGCACAAAGGAGATCAGATGCGCGTAGAGGTCCACCCGGCTCTTTTCGTGCTCGCGCAACTCCGCGATTAGCGATTCGTTGTAAAGCAGGAAGGCCAGAATCGCGGCGATGCTGCCCAAAAAGATATAGGCGCGGAAAATCGGCGACACGCCGAGATTGGCAAATACCTCGCGCCGCCAGCGCCGCCAGCGCCCCGGGCGCGGGACGATCGACTCGATTTCAGGCCGAGGGCTCGGTGGGGAGGTTATTTCTTCTATCGGGACCTGGCGACGGCGGCGGCGGCGCTTGGGCGTAGATGGCACGACATCGCTGCACGATGCGTGGCCTTCGTCGTCTGTCGCGGGTTGGGATTCTTCTCGTTCGGCCATCGGCAGGAGTGGGTATGCGGGTCAGTTCCGTTTGTGCGCAACTACCAGAAACATATATTAAATAAAGCTAATGCCTCTATATTTGTCACCCAATGACTCATCGCGACCACACCAGTTCCGCCCCCGCTTCCCCCCCTGCCCCGACTCGGTTCCGCCGCGGTATGCTAGTGGCGCTGGCGCTGGGGTTGCTCGATCTGCATAGCCCCACCACCGCCAGCGAAGAAAATCCCGCCCGCATCCACCTCGACCGCCTCGCCCTAGTCGGCGGCAGCGCCATCACCTTCCGCTATCTGGGCTTTAAATACGTCGACCGGGCCTGGTATCAGGGGCAAAAACTCGACCGCATCCGCTGGCTCAACGACTGGAACGGGGCGACCTATGTCAACTTCGACAAGGCCGGGCACTTCATGGGCGGCCTCTTTATGTCGCAGACCCTCAACGACGCCTACGCCTGGGCCGGCTTTGGCACTCGCTCGGCCGCGCTACTGGGCACGGTCACCAGTTGGGGCGCCCTGCTTGAGGTGGAAATGCGCGACGCCTACTTCGACCAATGGGGCTTCAGCATTCCCGACTTTATCGCCAATACCGCCGGGGCCAGCCTGCCACTCCTGCACGCCTTCTTTCCCCGCTCCAAAGCCATCCGCTTTAAGTTCAGCTATTTCCCCTCTGCCCTTTACCTCGACCACGCCAGCCGCGCGCGCACCGCCCGCCCGCACATCGACCACGCCATCGACGACTACGAGGGCATGACCGTCTGGATGACCGTCGCCGTCGATGAGTTCCTCTCCGGACAGGCGCAAGCGCTGTGGCCGGACTACCTGGGTCTGGGCCTGGGCTATGGCGTGGTGGACTTACACGGCAGCAATGTCAAGAGCAGGGGGCGGTTCAAATACTTCCCGGACCGCCCCGACGCCCAACCCGAATTCTTCCTCGGTCTGGATTATGACGCGCGCCGCCTACCCGGGCAGAACCGCTTCTGGACCTATTTCAAAAAACAGCTCAACTGGATCCGCTTTCCCGCCCCGGCGGTGCGCATCTATCCCGATTTTCGCTTCTATTTGATCTATATGTAGTGCGGTGCAAAAACTACTGCATCAGGGTGAGGATGCGCTCGATGTCGATGTCGGCCTCCTGGGCCAAACTACTCGCCGTCTGCGCCATAATCTGCGAACGGCTCAGGTTCGACAATGTCTGCGCCATGTCGGCGTCGCGGATATCACTTTCGGAGCTCTGCATTTTCTCGACGATATTGGCCGTGGTGGTGGCGCTCAACTGCAGGCGGTTCTGGAAGGCGGCGATGCGGTTGCGCTCGTCGAGCACCTTCAGTTCCACCTCCTGCAGTTGGTCGAGGGCGTTTCGCGCGTTGAGGGCGGTGTCGATCGCCACCAGGTCTATATTGAGGGTCGGCCCCGACGTGCGCATATCGCCGATAACGATCCGCGAAACGTCGTTACTATCTCCAGCCGGCCCGACCTGAATGGTGAATTCGCGGACCGAATCGAGCAACTTGATGCGATTGTAGGAAGTAACTTCGGCAATGCGTTCAATTTCGTTTTTGAGGGCCTGAAACTCCGAGTTAATGCCCGGTCGATCGGCATCGGTATAAGTCGACGACGCCGACTGGGCCGACAGACCCTGCAGCCGCTGGACAATGGCCGAGATCTGGCCCAGCGCCCCTTCGGCGACCTGCAGCATCTGGATGCTCTGCTGGACATTGCGACTGCCCTCGGTCAGCGCCATAATCTCGGATTTAATACCATCGGCCAGCGCCAAACCCGCCGGGTCATCGCTCGAGCGGTTGATTCGCCTACCCGATGCAGCTTTTTCGATCTGCGAGCCCGTATTGTCAAAGTGGATCCGCATATTGTGGTGGACCTGTTTGAGATTGACGTTGTGGTTGAGTCGCGCTGGCATAGGGCCTCGTCTATGCTAAGTGGGAAAGAGGGGTGCTAACTAGTGGTTTAGCAAAGCCCGTACCAGCGTCCTTCACCTACTACAAGTCACTAATTCACAATTATTTATCCATATAACAAAAAATCCATCCGCACAAAAATGCGGATGGATTTTCCCCGGCGGAAAGCGGGATGGGAATATTTAGTTTTCTACGACCTGGGCCTTGTGCTCGGGGAGGGTCTTTTTTATTTCGGCTACTTTGGCTTCGGCGGGTCGCAGCTTGTGCGCGTCCTCGCCCTCATCGATATCCATCGAGCAGGAGCCGTGGAAAATCGCGCCTTCGGCGACCGACAGCGCGGTGGCGTAGATATCGCCGACAAAGCGCGCCTGGGAATCCAGCCGGACCTTCTCGGCGCGCACGGTGCCGCGCACGATGCCATTGACGTAGATGTCCTTACCCTCCAAATGGGCGCAGACCTCACCTGACTGACTGATGGTCAGCGCCCCCGAGCAAGTCAATTCGCCCTTGAATACGCCATCGACCCTGACGCTATTCTCGACCTTCATCGTACCTTCAAAGAAGGTGCCGCGGCCGATGATCGTGTTGAGCGTCTGACCACCGCCGTTGACTGCCCCGTTTTCCTTTTTACCTAGCATTTTTTTCAACCTAATTTCGCGTCGTCACTTAGCCACAGAAGCCCACAATATACGCTCTAAGTCTGGGTGAGGCAATAAAAAAACCCGCCGTTTCAGCTCGCTTTGCGCTTCTTGCGGGCAGCGTCCAGAGCCTTCTTGATCTCTTCCTGCTCCTGCAGTTGTTCACTCACCACCATCGCCACCTCGCTGGTCAGACTCTCGACCGTGGTGGTGGTGATCACCGGTATCCCGTGGGGAGTGCCGGTCTCGATGAGGTGGTCCTGGATCTTGAGAATCTCGTCGAGATGCGCCATATAGCGGTGCACCGGGCGCTCCGGCGCCTCGCTGGCGCGCTGGGCAAAACGGCTTTCGAAAGCCTCGCGATCGGACAGCCCCAGACAGACGGGCGTGATAAAGGCGTCCTCGGCATAGGAGTCCAGATCGAGCAGGTCGCCGATCAGATGCACGCCATCGATAATGACACTGCTATTTTCCTCGATGCAGCGACTGACGATCGCCTTGACCCCGACGCAGACCATGCGCGACTGCTCGCGAAACCCGGCGATGACCGCATCCTCGTGCTCGGTCGTCGCAATGCTCTTCCAGGCCGCATAGGACGACGCGTGCAGGGTCGGCGCCAAATCCCGCGAAAGCGTCAGCCGCATGACCTGGCGCAGATCGTCGGTGGCCACGACCCGCGGAATGTCGAGCAGGTTGGCCAGTTCAATCGCCAGCGTGGTCTTGCCCACGCCGCTGGTCCCGCCGATCAGGATAATCAGCGGCTTGTCGACATCGCCCCAGGCCCGCCACAGGCGGTAACGCTCGGCATAGGACTGGTCAAAGGCCTGTTCGACCAGATCGGCCGCCAACTCTTCCAACTCCCAGTGCATAATGTGCTGACGGCGCTGATCGATCAACCGCGCCTCGATCGAACGGGCGATCTCATAACTCTGGTCGGGGGGCAGCCCCGAGGCCTGAATCGAATGGGAGAGCAGTTCCTTGGAAAAGGGCCGCGACCCGCTCTTGCGCTCGACGGTAATGGCCGTGAGCTGACTTTCCCAGAACACCAGATCGCCCACCTCGCATTTGCCGAAATTCTTGCGGATCGCCTTGTCGACGAGTTGCACCATGTCCTTCTTGCGCACATCGTCGGCTTTGCCCAGCGACTCGCGCACCGAGTTGGCCACGTCGCGCGCGTCTTCGTGATTGAAGTTGCGCTCGATCAAGTAGTGCACCAACATCCCGCGCATAAAGGGGATGCGCTTTTTGCCATCGACTATGGTCGCCATAGTAGGTGGAACCTTTTATTAATGCGGGAATAAATACGCTGAAATTTTCCGAAGGGATTGTATTTAAAGTATGGGGGGAAAAGATCCGGGCGGCAAGCAATAAAGATCAACCCCCGACTGATTTCATCCACGCAATCGTCTGCTCCAATCCCTCGGCAAAATGGACCATCGGCTCATAAGCCAACTCTTCTCGCGCCCGCGTTATATCGGCCAGCGAGACGCGCACATCCCCGGACCGAGCGGGCTCGAAGACGGGCTCCAATGCAGTGCCCAGCACCTGATTGAGCGCGGCGACCAGGTCCAGAATCGACGCGCTGCGCCCACAGCCGATATTGTACCCTCGCCCGGCGATGCCGGGCGTGGTGCAGGCCTTCATATTGGCTTCCACTACATTGTCGACATAGACGAAATCCCGCGATTGGCCGCCATCGCCGAAGATCGTCGGCGCCGCGCCCTGGAGCATGCACTCGGCAAAAATCGAAATGACGCCAGAATAGGGCGAGAACGGATCCTGGCGGGGACCGAAGACATTGAAGTAGCGCAGGCACACCACCTCCAGACCGTGAATTTGGCTGTAAACCCGCGCGTAGTATTCGCCCACCACTTTGGAAATGGCATAGGGCGACTCGGGTTCGGGCAGCATATTCTCGCGCTTGGGCACCGTCGGATTGTTGCCATAGGCGGCGGCCGAAGCAGCAAAAACCACTCGGTGCACCGCCGCGCGCCGCGCCGCCTCAAAAAGCCGCAAAGTCCCCACGGCATTGACCTCTTGCTCAAAGAGCGGTCGCTCGATCGAGACTTGCACCGAGGCAACGGCGGCGTGGTGCAACACGTATTCCACGCCGCCGAGTGCGTCGTCGAGCAGCGCCTCGTCGCGGAGGTCGCCCGCAACCATTTCCACCTCGCTCTCGATCTCCACCAGATTTTCGCGCCGCCCCGAGCTCAAATCGTCGAGGATTCGCACCGCGTGCCCTTCGGCGAGTAAGCGCCGGCAGAGATGGGAGCCGATAAACCCCGCGCCACCAGTTACCAGATACTGGGCCATTTATTGCTCCGCACCCCGCATGTAGTGATCTCGGTCCCTCGCATAGGGACCAATCCGAGGCAAATATAGCGCCGACGCGGAGCCGGGACAATGGCCCTACACGGGATAAAAATTGCGTATGCTCGCCAAAATAAAAGCATTATGCGGTTGACTATTTTTGCCCATACCATTACCTTGGAAAACGATCTCACACGAGGCGGTGTGGGGGCCATGGCGCAAAACGCTGTGGCCTTTTTTTTGCAAAACTGTCTTTTTGTCCTCCGGTTCCGGCTCTATATTGTAGCTATTCGGCTCCATTCCCCGTCCGCTTAGACCCCCTATGACCCTGATTGCAACGGCTGCGGAACGCGTTCCCGACCCCTGCGTGCTGATCATCTTTGGCGCTTCGGGCGACCTGACCCGCCGCAAGCTGGTGCCGGCCATCTGGCACTTGCAGGAACAGGGCCGCCTGCCCGAGGCCTTCGCCCTGGTCGGCGTCGCCCGTCGCGAGTGGGACGACGATCGCTTTCGCCAGCAGCTGCGCGAGGGCCTGGCCGAATTTATCGGCCCCCTCGACGAAGCTGCGCTCGAGCCCTTCCTCGCCAGGCTCCACTACGTCTGCGGCAATCCGGCGGACCCGACCACCTACGCCGCGCTCAAAACGCGGCTCGAAACACTCGACCAAGAGCACGGCACGGGCGGCAATCGCTGCTTTTACTGTTCGGTGCCCCCCCAGATCTACCTGGGGATCGTCGAGCAAATGGGGCGCGCCGGTCTCAATCGCCAGCACCAGGACGGCCAGGGCTGGTCCCGAATTATCATCGAGAAACCCTTCGGGCACGACTACGACTCCGCCCACGACCTCAACGAGGCCCTGCACCGCGTCTTCGCCGAGGGACAGATCTACCGCATCGACCACTACCTCGGCAAGGAGACGGTGCAGAATATCCTGGTCTTCCGGCTCGGCAACTCGATCTTCGAGCCGCTGTGGAATCGACGCTATGTCGACCACGTGCAGATCACCGCCGCCGAAAGCGTCGGCGTCGAGCACCGCGCCGGCTACTACGACCAGTCGGGCGCCCTGCGCGATATGATCCAGAACCACTTGCTGCAGGTGCTCTGCATCGTCGCCATGGAGCCGCCCTCCTCCTTCGACGCCGAAAGCGTGCGCACCGAAAAGCTCAAGGTGCTCAAGGCCATTCGTCCCATCCTGATCGGCCAGGTCGACCGCTACGCCGTCCGCGGTCAATACGGCCCGGGCGCGATCGATGGCAAAGAAGTCCCCGGCTATTTACAGGAAAAGGACGTGCCCCCCGACTCGCGCACCGAGACCTTCGCCGCCCTCGAATTCACCATCGACAATTGGCGCTGGCAGGGCGTGCCCTTCTACGTGCGCACCGGCAAGCACATGGAGAAGCGCACCAGCACCATCACCCTGCAGTTCCACCAGCCCCCGCATCTAATCTTCGACCGGGCCGATCAACTGCCCCCCGGCACCCTCACCATCCGCATCCAGCCCGAAGAGGGCATCTCGCTATCTTTCAACGGCAAGGTGCCCGGGCCCGATGTTCGCCTCGGCACTGTCGATATGGATTTCAGCTATGCCGACTCCTTCGGGGGCCGCACCCCCGAGGCCTATGAGACGCTGATCCTCGACTGTCTACTCGGCGACGCGACCCTCTACTCCGACAGCGATTGGATCGAGAAGTCCTGGGAACTGCTAATGCCCGTCCTCGAAGCCTGGCAGACCCCTTCCTCGGGGGCCGTGCCCTCCTATCTGGCCGGCTCCTGCGGACCCCGCGAAGCCGACGCCCTCCTCGATCGGGATTGGCGAGCATGGGCGGCGCTCTGATCATCGCGGGCGATATCGGCGGCACCAAGACCTATCTCGCCGCCTTCGACCTCACCGCCCACGGCTTCGAGCCCGTCGCCGAATGCCGCTACGAGACCGCCATCTACCCCAGCCCCGGCGCGCTGCTCGCCGCCTTTGTCGCCGAGACCAAAACGACCCCCGACCGCGTAATCCTGGGGGTGCCCGGCCCGGTGCGCCAACTCCCGGTGCGGGCGGTCAACCTGCCCTGGCTCATCGACCCCGACGAAATCTCCGCCGCGCTCGCCGGCGTTGAAGTCCACCTGCTCAACGACCTGCAGGCGACCTCCTACGGCACGCTGGTCCTGGGGCCAGACGATCTCTGCTCGCTCAACGAGGGGCACGAGGACCAAGAGGGCAATATCGCCGTCATCGCCGCTGGCACCGGGCTAGGCGAGGGGGGCTTGAGCTGGGCGGACAACCGCTACGCGTCGATCGCCTCCGAGGGCGGCCACTCGACCTTCAGCCCCACCTCCGAACTCGAGGTCGAGCTCTGGCGCTATCTCAACGAGCGCCACGGCCACGTCAGTTGGGAGCGCGTCATCGCCGGTCCGGGTTTGGCTTCGATCTACGACTTTCTCAGGGACCGGCACCCCGACCGCGAATCCGCCGAGTTGCGCCGGGAACTGGCAAGCGGCGACCGCTCCGACACCATCTCGCGCGCCGGCTTGGAGAAGCGCTGCGAACTCGCTGCCGACGCTTTAGACCTCTACGCCTACCTCTACGGCTGTGAGGCGGGCAACCTCGCGCTCAAACTGATGTCTTCGGGGGGGGTATTCATCGGCGGCGGCATCGCGCCCAAGATCCTCGACAAATTGCGCAACGGCCGCTTTATGGAGGGCTTTATCGCCAAGGGCCGCATGGGCGAGCCGCTGGAAGACAGTCCCGTCCACGTCGTGCTCAACGACAAGACCGGATTGCTGGGCGCGGCTTATTG